>NZ_JBHVDI010000005.1:0-57668 GCF_042802875.1 Kocuria sp. NPDC057446
GCGGATCTGCGGAAGTCCCAGGGAAACGCTCATGTCACCGCCTCGGTGGTCGCGCCCGGTCCGCACGCTGCTCGGCGCGCCGGGATGGTCCGCCCAGTGTAATCAGTCCCCCGCATGCCGAGAATGCCCGGCCCGGCCCGGTGCCGTGCTCCGTGCGTGTCCCTGCCGCGATCCGGCCGGGATCACGCCGGCTCCGGCGGGGCCTGCTCGTCCAGCTGCGCGAGCGCCTCCGTCCACCGGGCCTCCCGCTCGGCGGGCGACTGCTCCCACCACGGCGTGCCGCGCTCGCCCAGGCCCCGCTTCGCGAGCCCCACCCGGTCCCGCACGGCCCGCAGCTCCTCCGCGGTGCCGTCCCGCCGCACCGTGCGGACGGCCGCGCGGGCCCGGCCCAGGTGGGACGTCAGCCGGGCCGCGGCGTCCGCGGGCAGCCCGGGGTCCTGGCGGCGCCACCGCCGGCCGTCCACCACGATCCACCGGCCGTCCGGCGTGTGCTCCACGTCCTGTCGTGTCATGGCACCGATCCTGCCAGGACGGGCCCGTCCCGGCACCTACGCTGGAGGAATGAGCAGGCACGCGCAGCACCCGGTCCGCAGCGTCGACGAGCACCTCCGCGCGGTCACGGACGCCCTGCGGGGCCTCCGCGCCCGGACGGAGACCGTGCCGCTGGCGGCCGCGCCCGGCCGGGTCCTGGCCGGGGACCTCGTGGCGCCGCTGAGCCTGCAGCCCTTCGACAACTCGCAGATGGACGGCTTCGCGATCCGTGCCGCCGACAGCCGGGCGGCCCCGGGGGAGGACGGGCGCACGGCGTTCGTCGTCGTCGCCCCCGTGCCCGCGGGCCACGTCCCCGGCCCACTGGAGCCGGGGGAGGCCGCACCCGTCATGACCGGCGCGCCCCTGCCGCCGGGCGCGGACGCGGTGGTGCCCGTCGAGGAGTCGCTGCCGGGGGGCTTCCCCGCGCCGGGGACCCGCCTGCGGCTCCCGGCCGGCCAGCCGGCCGGGCGGTTCGTCCGCCGCGCGGGGGAGGACGTCCGCGCGGGGGACACGGTGCTGACCGCGGGGCAGCGGCTCACCCCCGCCCGGATCGGCCTCGCGGCCGCGCTGGGGTGCGCGGAGCTGACGGTGCGCGCCCGTCCCCGGGCCGTTCTGTACACGACGGGCGACGAGGTCGTGGCGCCCGGCGCCGCGCGCGGCCCCGCCCAGATCTTCGACGCGAACGCGGCGATCCTGCGCGCCCAGCTCGCCGAGGCGGGCGTGGAGGTGATCGGTGCCCACCTGCTCTCCGACGACGCCGACGCCTTCGCGGCACGCCTGGCCGAGGACACCGCGCGGCGGCCCGATGTCTTCGTCTCCTCGGGCGGGGTCAGCGAGGGCGCCTACGAGGTGGTCCGGCAGGTGCTGGCGCCCCACGGCGAGTTCGGGCACGTCGCGATGCAGCCCGGCGGGCCGCAGGGTCTCGCCGCCCACGGCGGCGTGCCGTTCGTCTGCCTTCCCGGCAACCCCGTGAGCACCCTCGTGTCCTTCGAGATGTTCCTGCGTCCCGCCCTGACCGAGATCGTGGGCGCCCCGGCACCGCGGGCCCGCCGCACCGGGCCCCTGGCGGAGGCCGTGCGGCCGCTGCCCGGCCGGACCCAGGTGCGCCGGGCGGTCTGGGACGGCGCCGCGGTGCGGATGGCGGGCGGTCCGGGCTCCCACCTGCTGGCCGCGGCCGCCCGGGCCAACGCCCTCGCGCTCGTGCCGGCGGGCGGGGACGAGCTGCCGGCGGGAACCCCGGTGGAGCTGCTGCTGCTCGACTGATCCGGTGCGAGACCGGCCCGAGGGGCCGCTCTGCCGCCGGGCGGCGCGGGCCGGTGACGGGCGGCGGTGGTGTCGCCGCCGCTGGCTAGACTGGTCCGCGCCCCCGACCGGACGATCGCACAGAACGGGTCCCCATGACGTCCCTGCTCACCCCGCTGCTCCTCGCCGCCACCGCCGTGATCCAGGCGCTCGGCCGCTACGAGTACCACCAGAACGGCATCACCGTGGTGGGCCAGATGCTGTTCCCGATCTTCTTCGCCGTCCTGGCACTCTTCCTCGCCCGCCGCGGCGAGCGGGGAGCCTTCGGCGCCGCGCACCTCGGGCTGCTCGTGGTCGGCGCCGTCCTGTTCGTGCTCACCCTGGTGGGCCGGAACGGTACCGTCCCCCAGCTCTACCCCTCGGTGTGGATCTACTACGCGGCGTTCGCGCTGCTGGCGGTCCAGGCCGCCCTGCGCATCGCGGGCACTCCCCGGCGCCGGCGCGGGAGCGCGCCCTCCGAGGACCCCTCCCCGCGGGGCTGAGTCGCTACGGGGCGGTCGAGGCGCTGCGGACGCGCTCGAGCACGATCTCCGCCAGCTCCTCCGCCCGGGTCTCCGGCAGCCAGTGGCCGGCGTCCAGCTCCACGAAGCGGTAGGGGCCCCGCACGTGCTCGGCGGTCAGCTCCGCGGCGCGCCGGCCCAGCGCGGGGTCCCGGTGGCCCCACGCGTACGTGGTCGGGACGTCGACCGCCCCGGTGCGCACCCGGGACAGCGGCAGCGCGCGGTACCAGTTCAGGGCCCCGGTGAGGGCGCCGGGCTCCTGCATCCGGACCGCGTACCGGGCGGCCTCCTCCGCGGGCAGGCCGGACCGGAGCAGGAGGTCCTCGAGGCGCGGTCCCAGCAGCGCCTCCGGGAGCCGGGGCAGCTGGAAGGCCGCGACGTAGGCCGAGCGCAGCGCCTGCGGCGAGCGCGTGAGGGAGCGCGCGAGCGCCCGGGGGTGCGGGACCGAGGCCACGGTCAGGGACGCCGTCCGATCCGGCCGGTGGGCCGCGAGCGCCCAGGCCACGATCCCGCCCCAGTCGTGGCCGACGACGTGCGCCCGCTCGACCCCGGCGGCGTCCAGCAGCGCCGCGGCGTCCTGGACGAGCAGCTCGAGCCGGTAGGCGCGGCGGCCCCGCGGCCGGGCCGCGGCGGCGTAGCCGCGCTGGTCGGGCACGAGCGTGCGCAGCCCGGCACGCCACAGCACGGGCGCGACGCCCGACCAGCTCGTGCCGTCCTGCGGGAAGCCGTGCAGCAGCAGCACGGGCTCCCCGTCCGGGGGGCCGTCGTCGCGCACGTCGAGGCGGAGGGCGCCGGACGGGGGTCGGGTCGGTCGGTCCATCCGGCCAGGGTGGTCCGGGCGCCGGCCGGTCGTGCGGCGTCGGGGAGCGACCGTCGAGCGGGCGCTCACTCGTCGGGGGAGCGCCGCACGCCGGAGAGCGGGGTGCGCCACACGTCCGGGTCCGCGACCGGGAACCGGCGGCCGGTCAGGAGCGACGGCACGACCCGGACGAAGATCCCCTTCCGCCCCTTCTGCCACGGGAACAGCGGCAGGTCCAGGGTGTCCGTCAGCTCCTGGACCTGCTGGATGCGCTCGGCGCGGCCCTTGACCACCACGCTCCAGGCGCTGCCGGACGGCCCGTCGTACCCGTCGATCTCCACCGCCACCGGGACGTCGGTGAGGGCCGCCGCGAGCTTCGTGCCCTCGGCCGAGCGGAAGACCAGTGTCCCGTGGTCCACCACGAAGTTGACCGGGAAGATGTCCGGGTGGTCCTCCGTCCACACGGCGAGGCGGCCGACGCCCGCGTCCCGCAACAGGTCCCAGCAGATGTTGACCGGCAGCTCCTCGACCCCGTCGGAGTGCTCGTCCGTCATGCTGTGCTCCTCGGGTTGGGCGGGTGGCTCCACGGCAGTGTGGTCACGTTCCGCCAAGCTAGCACCGCGTGACGGCGCAGGACCACCCATGACACGGCCGGGGCCGGGGCGCAGTGGGCCAGAATGGGAGGGACGCACCGACCGGCAGATCCGAAGGGGACCGAACCGACATGACCGAGCAGCAGCAGGGCCTCACGCACGTCCGGGCGGACGGGTCCGCGCACATGGTGGACGTCTCGGACAAGGCCGTGACCACCCGTGAGGCCACCGCGACGGCCACGCTGCGCACCCGCCCCGACGTCGTCGACCAGGTCTTCGCCGCGGACCTCCCCAAGGGGGACGCCCTGCCGGTGGCCCGGGTGGCGGGGATCATGGCGGCCAAGCGGACCCCGGAGCTCGTCCCGCTGTGCCACCCCCTGCCGATCAGCAAGGTGACCGTGGACTTCGAGCGGCTGGCGGACGGCGTGCGGATCACCGCGACGGTGCGCACGCGCGGGGTGACCGGCGTGGAGATGGAGGCGCTGACCGCGGCGTCGGTGGCCGCCCTGACCCTCTACGACATGGTCAAGGCCGTGGACAAGCTCGCCGAGATCGACCGGGTCAGGGTGCTCGCGAAGTCCGGCGGCAAGTCCGGGGACTGGGCGCGGGGCGACGGGGGCGCCGCATGAGGAGCGCCGCCGTCATCGTCGCCTCCACACGTGCCGCCGCCGGGGTGTACCAGGACCGGAGCGGACGGATCGCCGCCGACTGGTTCGGCTCCCACGGCTTCGAGGTCGAAGGACCGTTCGTGGTGGCCGACGGCGAGGACGTGCGCGCCGAGCTCGAGCGCCTCCTCGTGGTCCGCGACCCGGCGGACCGCCCCCGGGTGGTGGTCACCAGCGGGGGGACCGGCCTCGCCCCGGACGACCTCACGCCCGAGGTCACCCGCCCCTTCCTGGACCGCGAGCTGCCTGGCATCATGGAGGCGCTGTGGGCGGAGGGCCGCCGGACCACACCGCTGGCGGTGCTCAGCCGCGGGCACGCCGGGATCAGCGGCAGCACCTTCGTGGTCAACCTGCCCGGCTCCACCGGCGGCGTCTGGGACGGGCTGAAGGTGCTCGAGCCGCTCCTGGACCACATCTGCGACCAGCTCGAGGGCCACCGCGACCGCGGGCACGACGGCCCCCACCACGACCCCCGGCACGACGATCCCCACCACGACCCCCGACCGCACGAGGAGACCGACCGATGAGCGCACCCGGACCGATCCGGGCGGAGACCGCCGTGCTCGGCGCCTTCGTCACCGAGGAGCCCCTGGACCGTGCCCGGGCCGTCGCGGCCGTGCAGGACGAGCGCACGGGTGCCGTGGTCTCCTTCAGCGGTGTCATCCGCGACCACGACGGCGGCCGCTCCGTCACCGGTCTCGACTACACCTGCCACCCCGGTGCGGACCGCGCCATCCAGGACGTGGCCCGCCGGGTCGCGGAGGAGTTCCCCGGGGTGCGCATCTGGGCCGCGCACCGGATCGGCCGGCTCGGGATCGGGGACTCCGCCCTGGAGGCCGCGGTGGCCGCCGCCCACCGCAAGCTCGCGTTCGCGGCCTGCGACGCGCTCGTGGACCGGATCAAGACCGAGGTGCCCATCTGGAAGGAGCAGCGGTTCGCGGACGGCTCCACCGAGTGGGTCGGACTGGACGCCTGAGCGCCGTGGAACCGCGTGCCGTGGAGCTGCCCCCGCTCGTCGAGCCCGCCGCCGAGCTCACCGACGCCGAGCTGCGCCGCTACGCGCGTCACCTCACCGTCCCCGAGATCGGCGAGGAGGGCCAGCGGCGGCTCAAGAACGCCCGGGTGCTGTGCGTGGGCGCGGGCGGCCTCGGCTCCCCGGCCCTGCTCTACCTCGCCGCCGCGGGCGTCGGCACCCTCGGGGTGGTCGACGACGACGTGGTGGACGCCTCCAACCTGCAGCGCCAGGTGATCCACGGCGGGAGCACGCTGGACGCGCCCAAGACCGCCTCGGCCGCCGCGCGGATCGCCGACCTCAACCCGCTGGTGCGCGTCGTGGAGCACCGCGTGCGGCTCTCCGCGGGCAACGCGGAGGAGATCCTCGCGGACTACGACCTGGTGCTGGACGGCACGGACAACTTCGGGACCCGCTACCTCGTCTCCGACGCCTGCGAGCTGGCGGGCCTGCCGCACGTGTGGGGCTCCATCCTGCGCTTCGACGGCCAGTGCTCGGTGTTCTGGGGCGCGCACGGACCCACCTACCGCGACCTCTACCCGGTGCCGCCGGCGCCGGGCACGGTGCCCAGCTGCGCCGAGGCCGGGGTGCTCGGCGTGCTGCCGGGCCTGCTGGGCACCGCCATGGCGGTCGAGGCCGTCAAGCTGGTCACCGGGATCGGCACCACGATGCTCGGCCGGGTCGTCACCTACGACGCCCTCTCGGCGCGCTGGTGGCAGATCCCGCTCTCGCCCACACCCGGCCGCCCGCCCGTGACCACCCTGGCGGCGGCCGACGACGGTGCTCCCGCCTGCCCGGTACCCGGCCCGGCGCCGGAGGCCGTCCCGACCGTGACGGCCCCCGAGCTCGCGGACCTGCTCGCGGCGCGGCAGCGCGGGGCCGCGGACTTCGAGCTCGTCGACGTCCGGGAGCCCTACGAGGCCCGGCTCGCCGCGATCCCCGGGGCACTGCTGGTCCCGCTGGGGGAGTTCGAGTCCGGGGCGGCCTTCGCCCGGATCCCCCCGGGGCGCCGCGTGCTGCTGCACTGCAAGGCCGGAGCGCGCTCCGAGAGGGCTCTGCACCTCCTGCGCGCCGCGGGCCACGCCGACGTCGCGCACCTCGAGGGCGGGGTGCTGGCGTGGATCGAGCAGGTGGACCCGTCCCAGCAGGCCTACTGACCCGGTCCGGCCGGGCCGTGCGGGTGCTCGCCGGAGCGCTGCGCAGGGGTCGCGAGCGGGCCCGGCGGACAGGACGTAGGCTGATCGTCTCCCTGTCGCCGACCGATGGACACCGCATGCCCCCGCCGCACCCCCGCCCCGCCGCCGGCCCCGGACGCACCGAGGAGGCCGCGGCGGCCCTGCGCGCCGGCACCCCGGGCGCCCTGGACCAGGCCCTGGGCGTGGCCCGGGCGCTCGGCGAGGAGCTCCCCCTGCCCGGCGCCGGTCGCACCGACCGGCTGTGGCGGCGGCTCGCCGAGCTCGCCCGGCTCGACCTGTCCCTCGCCCGCGTCGTCGAGCCGCACCTGGACGCCCTCGCGATCCTGCGCGAGGCGGGGCTCGAGGAGCTCGCCGGTCCGCCCGCCGCCTGGGGCGTCTGGGCCGCCGAGGCCCCCGGTCACGAGCTCGTGGCCCGCCACGGGACCGGCGGGTGGGAGCTGACGGGCACCAAGGCGTGGTGCTCGCTCGCCGCGCACCTCGACCGGGCCGTGGTCACCGCGAGCACCGGCGGGGGCCGCCGCCGGGCCTTCGCCGTGGACCTCGCCCACCCCGGGGTCGTCCCCGGGAGCACCGAGGACTGGCGGCCGGCCGGGCTGCGGGACGTTCCGACCGGCGCCGTGCGGTGCACGGCGGTGCCGGCCGTGCCCGTCGGCGAGGACGGGTGGTACCTGGAGCGCCCCGGCTTCGCCTGGGGCGGGATCGGCGTGGCCGCGTGCTGGTACGGCGGCGCGGCCGGGGTGGCCGACGTCCTGTGGGAGGACTCCGTGCGGCGCCGGGCCCCGGACGTGCGGCCGCTGGACCAGGTGGGGCACGCGGCGCTCGGCGTCGTCGACAGCCTCCTGCACGGCGCCCGCACGGCCCTGCGCTCGGCGGCGGAGCAGGTCGACGCCGGCCGGGCCGGCGGGGAGCGCGGCGGGGTCCTGGCCCTGCGCACCCGCCGCGTCGTCGCGCGGGCGGCGGAGTCCGTGACCGCGGAGGTCTCGGCCGCCACCGGGCCCGGCCCGCTCACCGGCGCCCCCGAGCACGTCCGCCGGGTCAGCGCCCTGCAGGTGTACGTCCGGCAGGAGCACGCGCAGCGGGACGCCGCGGCACTGGGCCGGGCCCTGCTCGAGGGCGCGGCGGGGGACCGCCCGTGGTGACGTTCGACCACCGGGACCCCGGCACCCCCGAAGCGGTGTGGGCGGACGCGCCGCGCCTGCGCGCCGCGCGCCCGCTCGAGCTCGGCGGGATCGACCGTCTCGTGGTCCTCGCCGCCCACCCGGACGACGAGAGCCTCGGCGCGGGCGGCCTGATCTCCCTCGCGGCCCGGGCGGGCGCCCGGGTGCGGGTGGTCGTGGCGACCCTGGGCGAGCAGTCGCACCCGCGCTCGCCGACCCGGACCCCTGCCGATCTCGCCCGCGTGCGCCGGGCCGAGGCCGCCGCCGCCACGGACCGGCTCGCCCACGGCGTGGTCCCCGAGCTCCTGGGGCTGCCCGACGGAGCCCTGGCGGCGGCGGGGGAGGCGTTGCGCGCCCCCGTGGCCGAGGCCGCGGCGTGGGCCGCCGCGGGGCGGCGGGGCGTGCTCGCCGCCCCGTGGGGCGACGACGGGCACGTCGACCACGAGGTGCTGGGCCGGGCCGTCCGGGCGGCCGCCTCCGTCCACGGCGTGGAGTGCCTCGAGTACCCCGTCTGGCTGTGGCACTGGGGCGGACCCGACGACCTGCCCCCGCACGGGATCCGGGTCCTCGCCCTGGACGCCCCCGCGCGCGCGGCCAAGGAGCAGGCCCTGGCCGCGCACGCCTCGCAGGTCCTGCCGCTGTCCCCGGCCCCGGGCGACGAGGCGCTCCTCGGCCCGCACGTGCTGGCCCGGTTCCGCCGCCCGGCCGAGCACTTCTTCGTGCTCCCGCCCGTCGGGCAGGCCCCGGACGCCGCCGCCGTGTTCGACGACGTCCACCGCGGTGCCGAGGACCCCTGGGACGTCGACTCCTCCTGGTACGAGCGGCGCAAGCGCGCCGTGACCCTCGCCGCGCTGCCGCGCCCCCGGTACCGCCGGGTCCTGGAGGCCGGGTGCTCCCTCGGCGCCCTCACCGCCGAGCTCGCGGGCCGGGCGGAATCCGTGCTCGCCGTGGACGCGAGCGGGGTCGCGGCCGGGCGCGCCCGGCATCGGCTGGCGGATTCCCCCGGCGTGCAGGTGGAGCGGCGCCGGCTGCCCCGGCAGTGGCCCCCCGGCCGGTTCGACCTCGTGGTGGTCTCCGAGACCGGCTACTTCCTCGACGCCGCGCAGCTGAAGGGCGTCCTCGACCGCGTGGCCGGGTGCCTCGAGCCGGACGGCCACCTCCTGCTGTGCCACTGGCGCCACCCGGTCGAGGGCTGGCCGCTCGACGGCGCCGACGTGCACGCCGCCGTGCACGCGGACGCCCGCTTCAGGAGCGTGCTCGGCCACACGGAGCGCGACTTCGTGCTGGAGGTCTTCGAGCCCGCGGCGCCGCGGGACGCCGGCCCCGGACCGTGCTGAGCCCACTGGACCGGGTGGTCGTGGTGGTCCCCGTCCGGAACGAGGAGCGGCTGCTCGACCGGTGCCTGGCCACGGTGCAGCACGCCGCCGCCCGGGCGCGGGCGGTCCGGCCCCTGGTGCGGGCGGACGTCGTCGTGGCCCTGGACCGCTGCACCGACGGCAGCGCCCGGATCGCCACGGCGGCGGGGGTGGACGTCGTCGCCGGCTCCTGGGGCACCGCGGGGGCGGCCCGCGCCGCCGCCGTGGCCGCCGCGGGAGCCGCCGGGGCGCGCACCTGGATCGTGTCGACCGACGCCGACAGCGCGGTGCCCGCGCACTGGCTCACCGGCCACCTGGACGCGGCCGGGCTCGGGGCGGAGCTGCTGCTGGGCACCGTGGAGCCCGACCCCGGGGACCTGGCCGCGGACCTCCTGCAGCGGTGGCACGCCCGGCACCGGCTGGAGGAGGGGCACCCCCACGTGCACGCGGCGAACCTGGGGATCCGCGCGGACGTGTACGCCGCGTGCGGGGGCTTCCCGCCCGTGCCGCACGGCGAGGACCTCGGGCTGGTGGCGGCGGCGCGGGCGCGCGGGCACCGGGTGCTCGCCACGGACCGGGTGCGGGTGCTGACCTCGGGCCGGAGCACGGGCCGGGTCGACCGGGGTTTCGCCGGCTATCTGCGGGCACTGGCGGCGGAGCCGCAGAGCCTCGGCGCGGTGCCGGGCTGAGCGCCCGGACCGGGGTCCCGGCTACGCGGGGAGCGGACAGCCCTGGTCAGGGCCCGGTGCTGTCTGCCTACGGTGGGGCCGTACCGTTGCCGACGAGAGGATCCATCCGTGTCCGAGAACAGCCTGTCCGCCAGCCGCGTCATCGACGCCCCCGCCGACGCCATCTTCGACGTCCTCAGCCTGCCCTCGCGCCACCGGCAGATCGACGGCTCCGGCACCGTCGTCTCCGGCGACGACCAGCGCATCCAGGAGGTCGGCCAGGTGTTCGTGATGAACATGAACGGCGAGCACATGGGCGGCGACTACGTCATGGAGAACACCGTCACCGGCTACGACGAGAACAAGCTCCTCGCCTGGAAGCCCAAGCCGCAGGGCGCGGAGCTCGAGGGGTGGGAGTGGATCTGGGAGCTCGAGCCCCAGGGCCCCGGTGCCACGCTGGTCACCGAGACCTACTCCTGGGAGCACGCCACCCCGGAGGCCAGGAAGGCCGTGTCCTTCCCGCTCTTCGAGGAGGGCGCCCTGGAGCACTCCCTCGAGCGGCTCGCGGCGGCCGTCTCCGAGGAGTGAGCGACTGAGGCCGACAGGAGCGGGACGGAGCCCGGTCACCCACGGTGACCGGGCCCCGTCCCGTCCGCGGTCACCGCTGCTCCCGGTCCGCCCCTGGTCCTGCTCGCCCCTGCTCCTGGTCGACCCTGCTCCCGGTCACCCCTGCCGGCGGGCGGCCCGGATCGAGGCGGCCGCGGGATCGACCCACAGGATCTCCCACTGGTGGCCGTCGGGGTCCCGGAAGCAGCGCGAGCGCAGGAAGCCGTAGTCCTGGGCGTCGCCCTCGGTCCCGCCGGCGCGGACGGCGCGGTCCACGATGGCGTCGATCTCCTCGGGGGAGTCGACGCTGAGCGCGTTGACGACGGAGGCGTCGGCCGGGGTGCCGGGTGTCCCGGGGCCCACCAGGCGCAGGTGGCGGTCCTCGCTGAGGACCATGACGTGCTCGTCCTCGCGGATCTCGACGGTGCCGGTGCCGCTGCCCGCGAACGCGGGGTGCAGGCGCCAGCCGAGACAGGAGTAGAAGCGCTTCGCCCGCTCCAGGTCCGAGACGGGAAGGGTGATGAATTCTGTCGGTGCCATGGCGTTCCCCTTCGTGGTGCGGCGGGACCCGCCCCCAGCATGGCCCTCGGCCCGCGGCGCCGCAACGGTGTGACGGGATCCCCGCCCGCATGTCGGAACGGCATCGGAACGGCATCCGGGCACGCGCCGGCCGGGGCCGGAATGGGCTCGCCGGCCCGGAGGTTGGAACGGTCATGCATGTCATCGGAGTCGAGCAGTTCGGAGGGCCGGAGGCCCTCGCCGTCCACGAGGTGCCGGACCCGCACCCCGGTCCCGGGGAGGTGCGGATCCGGGTCCGGGCGGCCGCCGTCAGTCCCACGGACACCGTGCTGCGCGCCGGCGGCCAGCCGATGGAGCACGTGCTTCCGCCGTACGTGCCGGGGATGGACGCGGCCGGGACCGTCGACGAGGTCGGGGAGGGCAGCGCCTGGCGCGTGGGGGACGCGGTCATGGCGATCGCCCTGCCGCGCGGGGAGCACGGGGGCGCCTACGCCGAGCTCCTGATCGCCCCTGACGACTCGATCGCCCGCCTCCCGGCGGACACGGACTTCGCCTCGGCCGCCACGCTGCCCATGAACGGGCTCACGGCCCTGCAGATCCTCGAGGTGCTGGACCTGCAGCCGGAGCAGACCCTGGCCGTCACCGGGGCCGCCGGGACCCTGGGCAACTACGTGGTGGAGCTCGCCAAGCACCAGGGGCTCACCGTGATCGCCGACGCCGCGGAGCAGGACCTGGAGCTCGTCGACAGCCTCGGCGCCGACCACGTGGTGGCGCGCGGGGACGACGTCGCCGCGCGGATCCGGGAGTTCTTCCCCGACGGGGTCGACGCCCTCGTGGACGCCGCCGTGCTCGACGAGAGAGCGGCCGCGGCCGTCCGGGACGGCGGCGGCTTCGCGACCGTGCGGCGCTGGTCCGGGGACCCGGGCCGGGGGATCACCGTGCACCGGATCAGCGTGGCCGAGGAGTACCGCTCCGGCGCGAAGCTCGACCGGCTGCGCCGGTACGTGGAGGAGGGCGTCCTCTCCCTGCGCGTGGCCGGCGTCCTGCCCGCCGCGGACGCCGCGGAGGCGCACCGCCGGCTCGAGGCCGGAGGCGTGCGGGGGCGGCTCGTCCTCGAGTTCTGAGCCCCGTCGGTCCTAGAAGTGCGAACGGTACTGGTGGTCGACGCCGGCCTGGTCCACCCTCCGGTGGAAGCGCATCCCGGCGAGCCCGCCGAGGACCGCGGCGAGCAGCGGGATCAGGACGGCGACCACCAGGGCGATGATGCCGCCCGTGGTCAGGGCGCCCTCCCCGATGGGGATCCGGGGGAAGCTGTTGAGCTCGCGCAGCACGTTGAACTGCTCGCCCGCGAGCGCGCCCAGGACCGCCAGGACGATCGCGATGAGGACCGCCCAGACCCACACGGCCACGCCCTGCTTGGCGCCGTCGAACCGGGCCATCCGCCCGGCCACGTAGCCGCCCGCGAAGTAGGCGACGAAGAGGACGACGGCGAGGGCGATGCCGCTGACGAGGCCCACGGTGCCGGCGTCCTGCGCCACCTGCTCGGCGATCTCGCCCGGGTCGGTGCTCGTCGCCACCCCCACGCCCGCGCCGATCGCGCCGAGCAGGGCGGTGAGCAGCACCGCGATGCCCGTGGCGGTCATCCAGCCGAAGAACGCGGAGCCGAACTTCACGCCCCCGAACTCCCGCTTCTCCGCGGCGACCACCTCCTGCCGCCGCCCGCGCGGGGTGGAGGCGCCCGGCCGGTCCTTCCCCGGCTCCCGGGGGTCCTCCGGGACGGTGGAGCCTGACGGGTCCTGGTGTGACATGGCGCTCTCCTCGTCTCCGACCATCAGCTTGCTTAAGATCTTCCTCTCCTCGGTCGCGGTCCGCAACGGCTCCGGTCGTGGGGTGTGCGCCACACCACCGGCGGGAATAGGCTGACCCCCCCCGGGCCGCCCCGCACGGCGGTCCGCGTACGGCACGACGGAAGGAAGGGCACGACCATGGGAAGCACCCGCGACGTCATCCCGCGCACGGCCGTGGTGACCGGCTCCGACTCCGGCATCGGGCGTGCGAGCGCCGTGGCGCTCGCGGCGTCCGGCATGGACGTGGGCATCACCTGGCACCACGACGAGGAGGGCGCCGAGCAGACGGCCGAGGAGGTCCGGTCCTACGACCGCCGGGCCGTGGTGGCGCGGCTGGACACCACGGAGCTGGAGAGCTGCGGCGCCGTCGTCGACGGCCTCGTGGAGCGGCTGGGCGGCCTCGACGTGTTCGTGCACAACTCGGGCACGGGGGCGAACGTCCCGTTCCTGGAGACCTCCCTGGGCACCTGGCGCAAGGTGCTGGCCACCGATCTCGACGGCGCGTTCCTGTGCCTCCAGGCGGCGGCGCGCCACATGGTGGCCGCCGGGCGGGGCGGGCGGCTGATCGCCGTCACGAGCGTCCACGAGCACGTGCCGCGGGTCGGCTCGAGCGCCTACGACGCCGCCAAGCACGGCCTCGGCGGGCTCGTGAAGACCATCGCGCTCGAGCTCGGGGAGCACGGGATCACCGCGAACTCGGTGGCACCGGGGGAGATCGCCACCCCCATGACGGGCCAGGAGGACGAGGACCCGCGGACCGCCCACCGCCCCGGCGTGCCGCTGGGCCGGCCGGGCGACGCCCGCGAGGTCGCCTCGGTCATCGCGTTCCTGGCGTCCCCCGCCTCGGCCTACGTCACCGGGGCGTCCTGGGTCGTGGACGGCGGCATGGTGCAGATGGGGCCGCAGGCCGGTTCCCACCTGACCAGCGACGAGTGGCGGCAGGGCTGAACCGCCCCGCTCCGC
Organism: Kocuria sp. NPDC057446; assembly: GCF_042802875.1. Lineage (NCBI taxonomy): Bacteria > Bacillati > Actinomycetota > Actinomycetes > Micrococcales > Micrococcaceae > Kocuria > Kocuria sp. NPDC057446. Next base: position 13,714 of record NZ_JBHVDI010000005.1, read on the forward strand.
AGGACGCCCCGGGTGGGACCGCCGGCCGGCGGCCGCCCGGGCAGAGGTCTCAGGAGTCGAAGTGGGTGGTGGCCGGGCCCTGCCCGACGGTGGCGACCAGGTCGGCGGCCAGGTCGCGCAGCTTGACGTTGCGGTGGCTCGACGCCGTCCGGAGGATGTCGAAGGCCTGCTCCTGGGTGCAGCGGTTCCGGCCCATGACGATGCCCACGGCCAGGTCGATGGTGGTGCGCGACGCCATGGCCGCCCTGAGGTCCGTCTCGGCGTCCCGGTGCTTCTCCAACCGCACGGCCAGGCGCAGCGCGCTGGAGGCGGAGGACACCTCTCGCTGGACGACCTGGATGGTCGCCGGGTCGAACTTGTGCGGCCGGTCGGCGTAGACGTCCACGGCCGCGGAGGCCTCGCCGCCGAGGTCCAGGGGCACCCCCAGGGCGGAGAGGACGCCGTTGGCGGCGGCCGCCCGGCCGTACTCGGGCCACCGGGGGTCGGTGCGGGTGTCCGCGACGTGGACGAGCCGGTGCTCGCGGGAGGCCGTCAGGCACGGCCCGTCGCCGTAGTGGTACTGGATCTCGTCCAGGGCCTCCGCGGCGGGGCCGGAGGAGGCGACGGTGGAGGACCTCCTCGGCCGCAGCAGGGTGACCGCGCACCACACCTCGTCCCCGTCGGTGGAGAGGGCCTGGGCGATGGTGGCCGTGAAGGCGTCGAGGAAGGACGAGATGTCCTCGCTCTCGAGCAGCAGCTCGTGCAGGGATGTCGCGGGCGAGTCGCCCGTCTCGTGCTCCGTCATGGAATTCCTCCGGTGGTCGCCCCGCGCACGCCGTGCGGGTGCCGTCGGTCCTGGCCGTCGCGGGGCCTCGGACTCCTCATGGTCCATCATGCCGTGCCGCCGGGCCCGGCACCCACACCGGTGGGCAGCCGGGCCCGGGGCCCGGCGGGCTTAGAGTGGGTGCCGCCCCCTCCGCCTGCGTCCGCTCCGGTGCGCACCGACCGAGAACCGAGGTCCTGGTGAGTGTTCCGTCCACCGCCGCCGCGTCCCGCACGGGTCGCTCGACGGCGCTGACCGGTCTGGTGTGGCTGCTGCTGGCGGGCGCGCTGGTGCGCTCCGTCTGGCTGGTCCTCGACAGCAGCATCGACCTGGACGTCTACCGGCTCGGCGGCATGGCCGTGGTGGACCGGCACGGGTTCGACGACGAGCTCTACGGCCCCGGCCTCAGCCTGGACGGCGACGGCGGGCTGCCCTTCACGTACCCGCCGTTCGCGGCGCTGCTGTTCGTGCCGCTGGCCTACCTCCCCGAACGGCTGACCGAGCTCGCCCTGGGGCTCGCCTCGATGGGCGTCGCCGTGGTGCTCTCGGCCGTGCTCCTGCGCTACGCCTCCGCCCGCGGCCGCCCGCTGCCGCTGCAGACCCTGCTCGGTCCGGTCACCGCCGTGGCCGCGGGCACCGCCGTGCTGCTGTGGTCGGGGCCCTGGATGCGCAACGTGGGGCTGGGGCAGATCAACGCGCTGCTCATGGCCCTGGTGCTCTACGACCTGCTGCGCACCCGCGACGACACCGTCCTGGGCAGGATCCCCCGGGGGTTCTGGATCGGGCTGGCCGCCGGGGTGAAGCTGACCCCGCTGGCGTTCGGGCTGGTGTTCCTGGTGCGCGGGCAGCTGCGGCCGCTCCTCACGGCGGGCCTCACCTTCGCCGCGACCGTGCTGATCGGCGTCCTGGCGCTGCCCCGGGACGCGGTCGTGTTCTGGTCCGAGGCGGTGCTGAGCGACGACCGTGTCGGCGACCCCGCCTACGTCGACAACACCTCCCTGCAGGGCGTGCTCCTCCACCTCGGGGTCCCGGGGGAGGCGGAGCCGCTGCTGCGCTGGGCCCTGGTCCTCGTCATGGTCGTGGGCGTCGCCCTGCTGATCCGGGTCCTCGCGGCCCGGGGGATGATCCTGTCCGTGGTGGCGGTCAATGCGCTCGTCATGCTCCACATGTCCCCGGTCACCTGGTCCCACCACCACGTGTGGTGGGGGCTCGTGTTCACGGCGCTGTGGGTCGAGGCGTGGCCGGCGTTCCTCCGGGACGGCCCCCGCCGGCTCGCCCTGCTGCTGGGCGGGACCGCCCTCGTGGGCCTGTACGTCGGGCCGATCCGCTGGGACGCGTGGTTGGGGCCCGCCGGGGCCTCCGGTCCGGCGATCGACGTCGTGGCCGGGACGGGCTACCTCGCCCTGTTCCTGCTCCTGGCCCTGTGGGTGGGCGCCGGGCTGCGGAACGGGACCGGGGAGGACGGCGGCAGGACCCGTGGCTGAGCCCGGATCCTGGCCCGGCTACGGCCGCGGCAGCCGCGGCTACCGCCGGGTGCTGCTGGCCCTGCTCTGCGCCGGGGTGGCGACGTTCGCCCAGCTGTACTCCGTGCAGGGCGTGCTGCCGCTCCTGGCCGCGGATCTCGGGATCGGCGCCGCGGAGGCCTCCCTGGGGGTCTCCGCGGCGACCTTCGGCCTCGCGGTGGGCGTCCTGCCGTGGTCCGTGGTCTCCGACCGGTGGGGCCGGCTGCGGACCATGGTGATGGCCGTGGTCTCCGCCACGGTCCTGGGCCTCGTCATGCCCCTGGCGCCGAGCTTCGAGTCCGTGGTGGCGCTGCGCTTCGCGGAGGGCGTCGCCCTGGGCGGGATCCCCGCCGTGGCCATGGCCTACCTCGCGGAGGAGCTCGACCGGCGGCACGCCGCCGTGGCGGCGGGCACCTACGTGGCGGGCACCAGCCTGGGCGGCCTCGCGGGGCGCATCGTCGCCGCGCCCGTGGGCGACGCCTTCGGCTGGCGCACGGGCACGATCACCGTGAGCGTGCTCGCCGCGCTCGCCGCCGTGGTCTTCGTGCTGATCGCCCCGCGCCAGCGCGGGTTCGTGCGCCAGACCGTCCGGCTCACCGGGCCGGCCGGTCTGCTGCGGCGGCTGCGCGCCAATCTCGCGGACCCCGGTCTGGTGGTGCTCTACCTGCAGGGCTTCCTGCTCATGGGCGGGTTCGTGGCGATCTACAACTACCTGGGCTTCCACCTCGGCGACGAGCCGTTCGGCGTGTCCCAGACCCTGGTCAGCCTCCTGTTCCTCGCCTACCTCTCGGGCACCTGGTCCTCCGGGACCGCCGGGCGGCTCGCGGCCGCCCACGGGCGCCGCGTGGTCCTGGCGAGCAGCGGGGCCGTCATGCTCTCCGGGCTGCTGGCCACGCTCGTGCCGTCGATCCCCGTGATCGTGGTGGGGCTGCTGCTGTTCACCGCCGGCTTCTTCGCCGCACACGCCGTGGCCTCCGGATGGGTGCCGGTGCGCTCCCGCACCGGCAAGGCGCAGGCCTCGTCCCTCTACACGCTCTTCTACTACGCCGGTTCGTCCGTGCTGGGCACGGCCGGCGGCGTGTTCTACACGGCCACCGGCTGGGCCGGGGCGGTCGGCTTCGTGGCGGCCCTCGTGCTCCTCGCCGTGCTCCTGGTGCTCACGGTCCTGCGGGACCCCGAACCGGCCTGAGCGCCTCCGCCGGCCGGGGCTCAGTCCTCGCTGCCGCCCCACTGCAGGGGGAGCACCTCGAAGGAGCTCGCGAGCGGCACGCCCAGCCGCCCGCCCACCGCCTCCGCGTTGCCCCGCAGGAAGGCGTCCGGGTCGAAGTCGGTCCAGCCGAGGCCCTCGAGGTAGGCGCGGTGGGCCCGGAGGGACTCCACGCCGGCGTCGAAGGTCTCCGTGACGTCCGCGGCGTGCCGGGAGGCGGGCGAGGCCGCCGCCCAGACCGCCAGCACGTCGGGCCACGGCTGCAGCCCGGCCTCGACCTGCTCCGGGAAGACCCACCGGTTGCCGGCGTCCCGCACGGCGTCCAGGGTGGCCCGGCCGGTGGCGATGTGGTCGGCCTGGTTCAGGTTGGTGGCGCCGTCCCAGGTGTCGCGGAAGTTGTTGGTGATCACCACGTCCGGGCGGTGCCGGCGCACCACCTCCGCGATCCGCCGCCGCAGCGCCACCCCGTACTCGAGCACCCCGTCCGGCAGGTGCAGGAACTCCACCTGCTCCACGCCCACCACCCGGCAGGACTCCCGCTGCTCCGCCTCCCGCAGCGGTCCGCACTGCTGCGGCTCGAGCCCGTCGATGCCGGCCTCCCCGCTGGTGACGAGGCAGTAGACCACGTCCTTGCCCTGTCCGGTCCAGCGGGCCACGGCCGCGGCGGCGCCGAACTCCATGTCGTCCGGGTGCGCCACCACCACCAGGGCGCGCTGCCAGTTCTCGTCGACGTGCGTGAGCGGGTTCTCGGTCATGCTCCCCATCATGGACCCGGCCCCGGGGCCGGGCAACGACCACCGCCCGGATGTCGGCGGGCCGTGCCGGCGCCCCCACCCGGTCAGCGGTCCGCGGCGGCGGGCGCGAGCGGCAGCGCCTCCGTGCGGGCCTCCGCCGGAGGCGCCGGGTCCTCGTCCCGGCCGGGGACGTGCGCCGCTCCGTCACCGGCGGAACCGGTGGCATCGGCGGCACCCTCGCCCTCGTCGGGGCGGCGGCCGCGGTCCCGGGCCGCGCCCACGAGCTGCCACAGCGCGTAGCCGAACAGCGCCGCGGCGACCAGCACCATCCCGCCGCGCTTCTGCTCCGCGTCCAGCAGCGTGGCGGCGTGGCCGACCCACGGCACGTGGTACCGCACCAGGCCGCGCAGCTGGGTGGCGGTGACCGGTTCCGCGTCCGGGGTGGCGTTGGCGTCGCCCCGGGTCGTGAAGCTGCGACGCCCCTCGCCGTCCACCGCGACGCCCACGATGCGGTGCGTGACGAGCGTCGGGTCGTCCGGACGGGGCATGAACGTGACGACGTCCCCGGTGCTCAGCCCCGCCGCGTCGTCCTCGCCCTCGAGGGGCTCGACGACGACCTGGCTGCCGGTCGGGACGGTCGGCTCCATCGAGCCGGAGAGAACCGTCAGGGGCACCCAGCCCAGTACGAGGGGCGCGACGACGACGGCGAGCAGCAGCCCGGCCACCGCGGTCAGCGCGAGCGCGAGGAGCGGGTGGACGGTCCTGCGGAGCACGGTGGTCATGAGGGGACTCCTTCACAGTGGATGTTGCCGCTTCCGCCGGGCGTCCTGAGCTTCCACGCGTAGGCGCTGTCCGCGTGGGCCGTGGGCCCGGTGGTGAACACGGCCCGCACGAGGGCCTCGTAGTCCCGGCTGGACGAGTGGTTCGTGCCCAGGAGCTCGGCGGCGGTGATCCGGGCCTCCCGTGCGGTGGTGGTCGGCACGGTCTTCACCAGCGTGGAGGCCCCGGTGCTGCCCACGGGTCGCACCCGGACCTCCCACCGCGCGACGGCGGGGGCGCCGGCGCCCCCGTCCCAGGACCACCGGAGCAGTGCGGCGTTCTGGTCCGCACCGCACCGTGGCGCCTCCGGCGGCGCCGCCGGGCGGGGAGGAGCGGGCGTCGTCGGCTGCTCCCCGGCCGGCAGCTCCAGGGCGAGCGGCACTGTCCACTGCCGGGTGGTGGACCAGGCGCCGTCCCCGAGCGAGGCGGCCTCCACCTGCGTGACGACCTGAGGTTCCCGCGCGTCCAGTGCACGCAGCGCGTCGGCCGGAACGGCCTCGGTCGAGACGGTCAGGCACAGCCCGGCGGGCCGGTCCCGCTCCAGGGGCGCCCGGAACTCCCCGTGGACGTCCATCGCGGCGGAGCCGCCGGGCGCGACGGCGGTCCACTGCGCCGGGGCCGTGCCGTCGGCACAGGCCGAACCGGCGCGGTAGGCGAAGCCCATGCCCCGTGGAGCCGCCACGGATTCCCCGCCGGCGTCGACGAGGGAGACCTGCAGCGGCCGGTACCGGACGCCGAAGCCGGACCTGTTGATCAGCGTCGCCGAGCTCTCGGCGCCCGCGACCCCGCCGACGTCGAAGCCGATCCGGCCCGTGGTCATGCTGGGCACCTCGGCACGCGCGGTGGAGGACCAGCGCGCGTGGGTCCCGCCGCTCGGGGTCGTGAGCACGACGACGGCGAGCAGGACGAGGACGCCGAGCACGTAGGCCGTGGGGGTGCGGTACTGGCTCAAGGGAACTCCTGGGGGTCAGTTCTGCGTGAGGGCGACCGTGAGCGGGCCCGGCTCGACGGTGGTGTCCTGGGCGGCGGGGTCGGGGGCGACCTCGTAGGAGACGGTGACGTCGTAGGCCGCTCCGTCGTGGGCCCCGGTCACGGTCCAGGACGACGGCCCCGGACCGGGGGAGGGCACCGGTGCGCCCGGGACGGTGGTCAGCTCCACCCGGGGAACGACCGCGCGGCCGGCCGGCGCGCCGGGGTCGACCGTGAGGGTCGCGGTGAGGTTCGTGCCCTCGACGTCGAGGGTCGCGCGGGCGGTGACGACGACGGTGTCGCCGGGTGCGAGCGCGGACAGCGGCTCGGCCGATCCGGTGAGCTCGGTGCTCTCGCGCCGGACGGTGCCGGTCGCGGGGTCGAGATCGGTGTGGTGGTGGACCACCCGGACGGGCTCCAGCGTCACGCCGAGGGAACCGGTGCTGACCGCCCGGGTCTCGAGCGGGGCCTCGTCGGACCAGCGGGCGGCCGTGCCCAGGCTGCTCCCGAGCAGCGTCAGGGCCAGCAGCGAGGCGGCCGCGGCGGCGAGCGTGCGGCCGATGGTCGAGGGGCGGGGTCGGGCGGTGCACGTCATGGAAGCCTCTGGGGGATGAGACGGAGCGAGACGGGGAGAACAACGGGGAGCGGAGCCCCCCGGTGCGGCGTCGTCGCACCGGGGCTCCGCGGGGCCGGCCGGCCCCGGCCGGTCACTTCTGGGCGAGGACGAGCTTGGTGCCGTTCAGCGACTTGGCCACCTTCTCGCCGGCGCTGCCGGTGGTCTTGTCCGCCTTCCAGGTGAATGTGGCGACGGCTGTCACGGTGTCCCCGTTGTCGTCCGAAGTGACCGGGAACGAGTCCCGGGCCGACTTCTCGTCGCTGGCCAGCGTCACGTCGTAGGACACGTAGCCGGCCTTCTCGAGGGCCTCGATCTCCTGCTGCAGCTGTGCCGGGAGCTGCAGCTCGAGGGACCCCTGCAGGTTGTTGCCCTCCGCGATCACCGTGGTGGAGGCGTGAAGCTGGACGGTGTCGCCGGGGACGATCTTGTAGGTGGCCGGGTCGATGCCTTTCCCGGCGCCGTCGGTCCAGGACACGGTGGTGCTCTTCATGGAGAGCTCACCGGCCGTGATGCTGTCGGCGGAAGCAATGGCCTGCTCCTCGGACCACTTGGCGAAGGTGCCGCCGCCGCCGGCGAGGAGCCCGACGGCCACGGCGCCGGCCAGGACGGCCTTGCCGGCACGCCGGTTCCGGGCGCTCCGCGCGGTGGTCTCGGACAGGGAGGTCTGCGATGCAGCGTTCATGGTTCCGCCTTCGAGCGAGAGAGGGGTGGGAGAGGAGCGCGCGCGGGATCGGTGCGCGTGCCGGGCGGGGCGTCCGGTCGAGTGTCCGCGGAGGCTGCGGGCTCCTCCGTCGCCCCGGATCACGGGGGACGGGTCGCCCCGGATCACGGGGGACGGAGGAGCTCGCTGCGCCGGCCGCGCCTCGGCGCGCCGGCCCGTGGAGCCGCAGTGGATCGCCCGGGGAACCCTGCGGCAGCCCGCCGCCGAATCCCCTTGACACGTCAACTCTAGACAAAAGTCTATGCATAAGAACAGAACTGGCCTGTCCCCACTTGACCCGACGTTACTGCTCGGTAATGTCCCCGGTTCGGCCCCGGCGGAGAGCGCCCCTAGGATGCCGGGAAAGGGCTCCCGCGCAGGGAGCCGGGACCGGAGGACCCCATGACCCGAGCTTCCCAGCGGCGCCGCGTGCACCGGTACACCGCGGACGGCGGCGCGGCCGGCCGGGCGGACACCCTGGCCGGGGAGGAGCCCCTGGAGATCCGGCTCGACGGCAGCCCCTTCACCGTCACCATGCGCACGCCGGGTCACGACTTCGACCTCGTGGCCGGGTTCCTCGTCTCCGAGGGCGTGGTGCGCGCGCCGGGCGAGATCGTGCAGATGGACTACCGCAGCGGCATCGACCCGGACGGGCAGCGGACCTACAACGTGGTGGAGGTGCGGCTCGCGCCCGGTGTCGCCCTGCCGGACACCTCCATGGAGCGGCACGTCTACACGTCGTCGTCGTGCGGGGTCTGCGGCACGGCGTCCATCGAGGCCGTCACGAAGGTCTCGTCCTTCGACCCGGCCGGGGACCGGACCCGCCTGTCCGTGCCGGCCCTGCTCGCCCTGCCGGACCGGCTGCGCACCGGGCAGAAGCTGTTCGCCACGACCGGAGGCGTCCACGCCGCGGGGCTCTTCCGCTTCCCGGCCGGGTCCGCGGGGACCCGCGACGAAGCAGGAGGTGCCGGCGAGCCGGAGCTGCTGTGCGTGCGCGAGGACGTGGGGCGGCACAACGCCGTGGACAAGGTCGTGGGCTGGGCGCTGCGGGAGGACCTCCTGCCGCTGGAGTCCACCGTCCTGCAGGTCTCCGGCCGCGCCTCGTTCGAACTGGTCCAGAAGGCGTCCATGGCCGGCGTCCCGGCGCTCGCGGCCGTCTCGGCGCCCTCCGCCCTCGCCGTGGACCTCGCGGAGCAGACGGGTGTCACCCTGCTCGGCTTCAGCCGCGGGACCTCGTTCAACGCCTACGCCCACCGGGAGCGACTGGCCCCCTGAGCGGACGGAGGGGCGCCCGCGCGCTGGCTACGATGGGGTCATGAAGCCCTTCCTGCTGCTCGCCACCCGCGCCGAGGACGACGTCGCGGACGAGGAGTACGAGACCGTCCGCCGCTTCAGCGGCCTGCAGGAGAGCAGCCTCCACCGCGTCCGGCTGGAGGCCGGGCCCATGCCGCCGATCGACCTCGAGCGCTACTCGGGCGTCATCATCGGCGGCTCCCCGTTCAACTCCTCCGACCCGCCGGAGCTGAAGTCCGAGGTGCAGCGGCGGGCCGAGTCCGAGATGCGGGGCCTGCTCGACGAGGTCGTCGCCCGGGACTTCCCGTTCCTCGGCGCCTGCTACGGCGTCGGCACCCTCGGCACGCACCAGGGCGCGGTGGTGGACCGCACCCGCGGCGAGGACATCGGCGTCGTCGAGATCACCCTCACCGAGGAGGGGCGGCGGGACCCGCTGCTCCGGCAGTTCCCGCCCTCGTTCCACGGCTACGTGGGGCACAAGGAGGGCACGCGGAGCCTGGCCCCCGCCGCCGTCCTGCTGGCGACGGGCACGGGGTGCCCCGTCCAGATGTTCCGGATCCGGCGGAACCTCTACGCGACCCAGTTCCACCCGGAGCTCGACGCGCCCGCGCTGCTCCGCCGGATCGAGGCGTACAAGGAGCACGGGTACTTCCCGCCGGCCGAGGCCGAGGACGTCAAGGACCGGATCCGCACCGGGCCGCCCGTGACCGAGCCCGAGAAGATCCTCGCCGCCTTCGTGGACCGCTACGCCCGCTGACGCGTCGCGGACGGGTCCGGCCCGGCCGCGCCGGCAGGACCCGGAGCGACTTCTCGACGATCTGAGAGAGCGCTCTCTTGACGGTGTGACGCAACGCACATACAGTCGAGGCACAGCAGAGAGAGCGCTCTCTCGACAGCAGCTCCTCTCCAGCCCTTCACACCAAGGAGTGACCGTGGGACACACGCGACTCAAGAGAATGACAGCCCTGGCGGGTGCGGCGGCACTGGCGACCGTCGCCACGGGGTGCGGCGGGGGAGGAGGCGAGCCGGCCAGCGCCGACAACCCCGTCGAGCTCACCGTCACCACCTTCGGGACCTTCGGCTACGACGACCTCTACGGCGAGTACGAGGAGCTGAACCCGGGCGTGACCATCAAGGCCACGAACATCGACCGCGGCTCGAACGCCCGCACGGACGCGTTCACCAAGATCGCCGCCGGGTCCGGGCTCAGCGACGTCACCGCCATCGAGGAGGGCTGGCTCGGCTCGATCATGGAGGTCTCCGACCAGTTCGTCGACCTCAACGAGCACGGCGCCGCCGACATCAAGGACAACTGGGTGCCGTGGAAGTTCGAGCAGGGGACCGACCCCGAGGGCCGCGTCATCGGCTACGGCACCGACATCGGCCCCCAGGGCCTCTGCTACAACGGCAAGCTCTTCGAGGAGGCCGGGCTGCCCAGCGACCGCGAGGAGGTCGCGGAGCTCTTCGGCGGCGACGACGCCACCTGGGAGACGTACTTCGAGCTCGGCCGCGAGTACCGGGAGACCACGGGCAAGGCCTGGTACGACCAGTCCGGCTTCGTGTGGAACTCCATGGTCAACCAGCTCGAGGAGGGCTACTACACCGCCGACGGCGAGCTGAACGTGGAGGGCAACGAGGAGCTGCGCGAGCGCTTCGACCTGCTCGCCGCGGGCACGCTCGACGGGCTCTCCGCGAACCAGACCCAGTTCGACTGGGGCAACGGCCAGGCCTTCGTGGACGGCTCCTTCGCGACCTTCGTCTGCCCCGGCTGGATGCTCGGCACCATCGAGGGCCAGCTCGAGTCCGCCGGCGGCGGCGAGGGCAGCGGGTGGGACTTCGCCGACGTCTTCCCGGGCGGCGCCTCCAACTGGGGCGGCGCGTTCCTCTCCGTCCCGGAGACCTCCGAGCACCCGGAGGAGGCGGCGAAGCTCGCGGCCTGGCTGACCGCGCCCGAGCAGCAGGTCAAGCAGTCGGCCAAGGCGAACAACTTCCCCAGCACGATCGAGGCCCAGGAGAAGCTGGTCGAGGACGCCGAGCCGAACCCCGTGTTCAACGACGCGCCCACCGGGGTGATCCTCGCGTCCCGCGCCGAGGGGGTCGTCGCCCAGTTCAAGGGCCCGCACGACTCCGTGATCCAGGAGAACGTCTTCCTGCCGCCGCTGAAGCGCCTCGACGCCGGGACCGCCACGGCCGACGAGGCCTGGGACGAGGCGCTCGCGCTTCTGGACGACCTGGTCGTCAACAACTAGCAGGACCCGGCCACGGGGCCTCCGGAATCCGCCGGAGGCCCCCTCACGGAAGCGCGAGACCCTCATGACCACGACAGCCCACCGTCCCGCCGCCGCGGCGCCCGCCGCGCCGGCGCCGAGTCCGCCCAGGCCGACCCGCAGACAGCGGCTCAGCGTCCTGGACCTGAAAGCCTCCCCCTACCTGTACATCGCGCCCTTCTTCGTCCTCTTCGGAGTGGTGGGGCTCTTCCCGCTCGGGTACACGTTCTTCGTCTCGCTCTTCGACTGGCACCTGCTGACCGGCCGGGGCGAGTTCGTGGGGCTGGGCAACTTCACCGAGGTGCTGCGGGACCGGTTCTTCTGGAACTCGCTGTTCAACACGGTGAGCATCTTCCTGCTCTCGAGCATCCCGCAGCTGGCGGCCGCGGTGCTGATCGCGGCGGTCCTGGACCAGAACCTGCGCGCCAGGACGCTGTGGCAGATGAGCGTGCTGCTGCCCTACGTGGTCACCCCGGTGGCCGTCGCCATGATCTTCACCAACATGTTCGGTGAGCAGTACGGCCTCATCAACAACATCCTCGGCAGCTTCGGGGTCGACCCGATCATGTGGAAGAACGAGACGCTGCCCAGCCACATCGCCATCGCCGCCATGGTCAACTGGCGCTGGACCGGCTACAACGCGCTGATCCTGCTCGCGGCGATGCAGGCGGTGCCCCGCGACCTGTACGACGCCGGCGCGATCGACGGCGCGGGCCCCGTCCGCCGGTTCTTCAGCATCACCCTGCCGAGCATCCGCCCCACCATGGTGTTCGTGATCATCACGACGACCATCGGCGGCCTCCAGATCTTCACGGAGCCGAGGCTCTTCGACCCCGTGGCCGCGGGCGGCACGCAGCGCCAGTTCCAGACCACGGTCCTCTACCTCTGGGAGATGGCCTTCCAGCGGCAGAACTTCGGCAAGGCCGCAACCATCGCCTGGCTGCTCTTCCTCCTGATCCTGCTCTTCGGCCTGGTCAACTACCTGGTCTCGCGCCGCATCGCGACGGCGGCCGACGGAGGGCGGACCGGCCCCCGGAGCGGCCGGTGGCGGCGGAGGCCGCGGGCGGAGGACTCCGTCGTCCCCGACGCGGCGGCGAACACGGGCACCGGGGCGCCACGGGCGGCCGCGGCACCGACGACCACGAGGAGGACACGATGACCGCCACCGGCGCACCGACGAGGACGAGGACGCGGCGGCCGCGGGCGGTGCCCGTGCGCCGGCGGATCCTCGGCGACGGCCACCGTCCCGGGTTCCTCACCTACGGCCTGCTCTCCGCCTTCTTCCTGGCCAGCGCCTATCCGCTGTGGTGGTCGGTGATCATCGGCAGCCGCTCCAACGAGGCGCTCGGCCTCACCTGGCCGCCGCTGCTGCCGGGGGGCAACTTCTGGACGAACGTGGGCGAGGTCTTCGACACCATCCCGTTCTGGCTGGCCCTCGGCAACAGCATGCTCATCTCGGGGATCATCACCGTCTCGGTGGTCACCTTCTCCACGCTCGCCGGGTACTCGTTCGCGAAGCTGCGGTTCAAGGGGCGCGACGGCCTGATGGTCACGGTCGTCGCGACCATGGCCATCCCCACGCAGCTCGGCATCATCCCGCTGTTCATGCTGATGCGCGAGCTCGGCTGGACCGGCGAGATCGGGGCGGTCGTCGTGCCCACCCTCGTGACGGCCTTCGGGGTGTTCTTCATGCGCCAGTACCTCGTGGACGTCATCCCCGACGAGCTCATCGAGTCCGCCCGGATGGACGGGGCCTCCATGATCTCGACCTTCTGGCACGTCGCGCTCCCCGCGGCCCGCCCGGCCATGGCCATCCTCGGGCTGTTCACCTTCATGACGGCGTGGACGGACTTCCTGTGGCCGCTGCTGGTCCTGGACGCGAGCAACCCCACGCTGCAGACGGCGCTGAGCCAGCTGCAGTCGGCCCGCTACGTGGACTACTCGATCGTCCTCGCCGGCGCCGTCATGGCCACGCTTCCCCTCCTGGCGCTCTTCGCCGTGGCGGGCAGACAACTCATTTCCGGAATCATGCAAGGAGCAGTGAAGGGCTAATGCCGAAGAACGCAGGACACGCAGCCGTGCAGCACCGCAGCTGGCCCGAGGGCTTCCTCTGGGGCTCGGCCACCGCCGCGGCCCAGGTGGAGGGCGCCGGGCACGAGGGCGGCAAGGAGGACTCCGTCTGGGACGCCTTCGCCCGTCTCCCGGGCGCCGTGGCCAACGGCGACACCCTGGAGGACGCCGTGCGGCACTACCACCGGATGCCCGAGGACGTGCGGATCATGAAGGAGCTCGGACTCGGCTCCTACCGCTTCTCCACGAGCTGGGCGCGGGTGCGCCCCGGTGACCGGGCCCCGAACGCCGAGGGCCTGGACTTCTACTCCCGCCTGGTCGACGAGCTGCTCGAGGCGGGGATCCTGCCCTGGCTGACCCTGTACCACTGGGACCTGCCGCAGGCGCTCGAGGAGAAGGGCGGCTGGGCCGACCGGGACACCGCGCACCGCTTCGTCGAGTACGCCGACGACGTGCACGCGGTGCTCGGCGACCGGGTGCGGCACTGGACCACGTTCAACGAGCCCTTCTGCTCGTCGCTGCTCGGCTACGCGGCCGGGGTCCACGCGCCCGGCCGGCAGGACCCCCGGGCCGCGGTCGCCGCCGTGCACCACCAGCACCTGGCCCACGGCCTCGCGGTCGAGCACCTGCGGTCCCTCGGTGCCGAGCACCTGGGCATCACCCTCAACCTCAGCAACTCGATCCCGCGAGACCCCTCGGACCCGGTGGACCGCGACGCGGCCCGGCGGTTCGACTCCCTGCAGAACCGCCTCTTCCTGGACCCGATCCTGCGCGGCGCGTACCCCGAGGACACCCTCGCGGACCTGGAGCAGTTCGGCATCCGCGAGGTGATCCGCGCCGGCGACCTCGAGACGATCGGGGCGCCCCTCGACTTCCTCGGCGTGAACCACTACCACGACGACCTCATCAGCGGGCACCCGCAGTCCTCCGGCGGCGACGGCCACTCCGGCGGCGCCACCCGTCCCACGTCCTCGTGCTGGATCGGTTCCGAGGACATCGCGTTCCCGAGCCGCGGCCTGCCGCGCACGGCGATGGACTGGGAGGTGAACCCGGACGGGCTGCGCACGCTCCTCGTGCGCCTCGGCGAGGAGTACCCCGCGCTCCCGCCGCTCTACGTCACGGAGAACGGCGCGGCCTACGACGACGTCGTGAGCAGCGACGGAGCCGTCCACGACACGGAGCGCACCGCGTTCGTCCTCGAGCACGTCGCGGCCGTGGGGGAGGCGATCGACCAGGGCGCCGACGTGCGCGGCTACTTCGTGTGGTCGCTGCTGGACAACTTCGAGTGGTCGTGGGGCTACGGCAAGCGCTTCGGCGTCGTCCGGGTGGACTACGAGACGTTCGAGCGCACGGTCAAGGACAGCGGCCGCGCCTACGCCGGGGTCATCGCCGCCGCGGCGGAGCGCACGCCGGTGGCCCCGGGCGCGGGCGCTTAGCATTGATGCCAGCCCACACGCCGAGAGCACCGGAGACGACCATGACGCAGGACGCACGCGGTTCCCGGCCCGTGCCGACCCTCGAGATGGTGGCCGCGCTGGCCGGGGTCTCCCGGGCGACCGTGTCCCGGGTGGTCAACGACTCGCCCAGTGTCGACCCCGAGCTGGCGCAGTCGGTGCGGAAGGCCATCGAGACCCTCGACTACACCCCGAACCGGGCGGCGCGGTCGCTGGCGAAGCGACGGGCCAACTCGGTCGCGCTGATCATCCCGGAGTCCACCTCGAAGGTGTTCGCGGACCCGTTCTTCACGACCGTGGTCCAGGGCATCGCGATGTACCTCACGGACACCGACTTCACCCTCAACATGGTCATCGCCTCCGAGGCGAAGCCCGAGAAGACCCGCAGCTTCCTGCTGGGCGGCAACGTGGACGGCGCCCTGGTGGTCTCGCACCACAGCGGCGACCACTCGTGGACCGACCTGTCGGGCTCGCTGCCAATGGTCTTCGCCGGCCGCCCCCTCGTGGGCGCCGAGAACGCCTACTACGTGGAGGTGGAGAACGAGACCGCGGCGCGCAGCGCCACCCGGCTGCTCACCGCACGGGGACGGCGGAGCATCGCGACCATCGCCGGTCCGCAGGACATGCCCCCGGGCATCGACCGGCTGGCCGGCTGGCGGGGCGCGGTGCGGGAGGCGGGGCTGGACGACGGGCTCGTGGAGGTGGGCGACTTCACGCTCGCGTCGGGGGCCCGGGCCATGCAGCGGCTGCTGGACCGCGGCCGGCCGATCGACGCCGTGTTCGCCGCGAACGACCAGATGGCGGCGGGGGCGTACACGGTGATCCAGGGGCGCGGCCTGCGCATCCCGGAGGACATCGCCGTGGTGGGCTTCGACGACGACTCCTTCGCCACGTCCGTGAGCCCCGCGCTGACCACGGTCAACAACCCGATCGTGGAGCTCGGCCGGAAGATGGCCGAGACCCTCGTCGACATGATCGAGGGCCGGCCCACGGACCGCGTGACCACCATGTCGACCTCGCTCGTGCTGCGGGACTCCGCCTGACCCGGGCGGCCGCCCCGCGACCTCTTCCCGAAAGGCGACCATGCCTCCTCCCGCTCCGCCCGCCCCGGTGACGGGCGACGACCCCTCGACCGCGACCGGCCGTCCCGTGCACTGGGGGGTCGTGGCCACCGGGTCGATCGCCGGCCGCGTGGTCGAGGACCTGATGCTCCTCGACGACGCCGTGCTCACCGCGGTCAGCTCCCGCTCCCGGTCCTCCGCCGAGGCGTTCGCGGCGCGCTTCGGCGCGGCGAGGAGCCACCACGACCACGACGGCGCCGCCGGCTGGCGGCGACTCGTCGCGGACCCCGCCGTGGAGGTCGTCTACGTCGCCACGCCCCACGCCCAGCACCACGCCGTGGCCCGGGCGGCCCTGGAGGCCGGCAAGCACGTGCTGTGCGAGAAGCCCCTGACCATGAACGCCCGGGAGGCGCAGGACCTGCGGGAGCTCGCCCGGGACCGCGGACTGTTCCTGATGGAGGCGGTGTGGACGCGCTTCCTGCCGAGCTTCGGGCGCGCCCTGGACATCGTCCGCTCGGGAGAGCTCGGCCGGGTCCGCTGGATCCAGGCGGACCTCGGCGCCCCGGTGCCCTACGACCCGGGGTCCCGGCTCTGGGATCCCGCGGCGGGCGGCGGCGCCCTGCTGGACCTCGCCGTGTATCCGCTGACCTGGGCGCTCGCAGCGCTCGGCGCCCCGGCCCGGCTCGCCGCCCACGGCGCCCTGCACGCGGACGGCGTGGACCTGCACAACGGCCTGGTCCTCTCCTGGGCGGACGGCGCGCACGCCCACCTCACCACGTCCATCGAGGCGGACTGCCCGGGCACGGTCACCATCAGCGGGACGGAGGGCTGGCTGCGCGCCGGGGCCCCCCTGTACCACCCCGGTGAGATCGTGGTCCGGTCCGGGCGGTCCGCGCCCCGCACCGAGAGCTTCCGGGCCGCCGGCCACGGCTTCGCCCACGAGCTGCGGGAGGTGACCCGGTGCGTCCAGGCCGGCCTGACCGAGAGCCCGCGCATGCCGCTCGCGGACACCGTGCTCGTGCTGGAGCTGCTCGACGAGGCCCGCCGGCAGATGGGGCTGCACTATCCCAGCGACACCCCGTGACCGGTCCGGATCCCCGGAGCCGTCGTGCCACCGGACGGGGCCGGCTGCGGATACCGTGGGAGGCATGACCACGCGCGCCGCCCCCTGGAGACGGGGATCCCTCGACGACGGTTCCCCGGCCCCGGGCCCGCGGTTCCTCCCGTACCACCGGCTGGCCCACGCCGACCCCGAGCACCGGTGGTGGAAGCCGCTCGTGGAGCTGCTGCTCTTCGGGGCGTTCTACCTGGTGCTGACCATCGTGTTCGCCGTGGTGTGGGCCGTGGGCCTCCTCGCCGTGCGCGGCGAGGAGGCCCTGGACGAGGTCTTCCTCGCGGGTGCGGAGCTGGACATGATGGACCCGGCCATCTTCTTCATGCTGTTCTTCTCCCTCGTCCTGATGATCCCGGCCCTTCTCGCGGCCCGGGCCATCACGGGCCCCCGGCCCCTCGGGCTGCTGCTGTCCGTGACGGGCCGGCTGCGCCGGGGCTTCCTCGGCCGCTGCCTCCTGGTGGCCCTGGCGGTCTACGCGGTGGGCCACGGGGCCGCCCTGCTCGTGGAGTACGCGCTGCTCGGCTCGCTGACCGCCCCGCAGCCGGTGGAGGGCTTCTGGTGGCTGATCGCGATGATCGTGCTGGTGGTCCCGCTGCAGTGCGCGGCGGAGGAGCTCGTCTTCCGGGGCTACCTGATGCAGACCGTGGGACGGTGGCTGCGCCGGCCCGTGTTCGCGATCCTGCTGCCCGTGCCCCTGTTCACGTTCGGGCACCTGTACGACACCTGGGGGCTGCTGGCGGTGGCGGTCATGGCGGTCGTCGCCGGATGGCTGACCTGGCGCACCGGCGGGCTCGAGGCGGCGATCGCCCTGCACGTGGTCAACAACGTGATCGCCACGCTCTTCGGGGCGCTGGGCCTGTCGGACCCCGACGCCGAGGAGTCCTCCTGGGTGGCCCTCGTCCTGTCCGCCGGCATGCAGGTGCTCTTCGCGTGGCTCGTGGTCCGCAGCGCCCGCCGCCGCGGCGTCGAGGTGACCCGGACCGTGCACCCGCCGCGGCCGCCCGTCCTCCTGGCCGCGGCGCCCACGGCCGGCGTTTTCGGGGCCGGCGGACCGGGCCACGGGCCCGGCGCCTGGGTGTGCCCCGGCCCGCCGGCCTGCCCCGGCCACTGGTCCGGGCCGGTGCCCGGAGCGGCCTCCCGGGCTTTCGTAGACTGACGGCATGGAATCCCGCACCGCAGTCGACCCCCGGTCCGCCGTCGAGGACCTCGGCCGCTACGTGATGGAGTCGCCGAGCTCCTTCCACGCCGCGCACGCCGCCGCCGCCCGGCTGGAGGAGGCAGGCTTCACCTGCCTCGACGAGACGGAGGACTGGGCGGGCACCGGCGTCCGCGGGCGGCGCTACGTCCTCCGGGACGGGGCGCTCATCGCCTGGGCCGCTCCCGCGCAGGTCCGGCCGGGGGCCGGGTTCCGGATCCTCGGCGCGCACACCGACTCGCCGGGCTTCAAGCTCAAGCCGCGGCCCACCAGCACGGCCCACACCTGGCACCAGGCCGGGGTCGAGACCTACGGCGGGGCGCTGCTGAACTCGTGGCTGGACCGCGAGCTGCGCCTGGCGGGCCGGCTCGTGGTCCGCGGGACGGACGGCGCCCCCGTCGAGCACCTGACCGCGACCGGCCCCGTGGCCCGCATCCCGCAGCTCGCCATCCACCTGGACCGCGACGCCAACAAGGGCCTGCAGCTCGACCGGCAGCAGCACGTGCAGCCGATCTGGGGCGTGGGCCGGGCGGAGGACGCGGACGTCCTCGCGCTGCTGGCCGAGCACGCGGCCGGCGGGCCCGTGGATCCGGCCCGGATCGTCGGCTACGACGTGGTGCTGGCGGACGCGCAGCCGCCCGCCGTGTTCGGACAGGGCGGGACGCTGTTCGCCTCCGGGCGGCTGGACAACCTGTCCTCCGTGCACGCCGGGCTGGGCGCCCTCGTCCGCGAGGCGGAGACGGTCGAGGGCGGCCGGCACATCGCGGTGCTCGCCGCGTTCGACCACGAGGAGATCGGCTCCCGCACCCGCTCCGGGGCGGCGGGGCCGTTCCTGGAGGACGTGCTGGTGCGCATCGGGGAGGGCCTGGGCCGCTCCACGGCCGAGCACCGGCGCTCCCTGGCCGCGTCCGTGTGCCTGTCCGCCGACGCCGGGCACCTGGTGCACCCCAACTACCAGGGCCACCACGACCCCGTGAACCGGCCCGTGCCCGGGGCGGGGCCGCTGCTGAAGATCAACGCGGACCAGCACTACGCCACGGACGCCGTGGGCGCCGGGATCTGGGCCGAGGCCTGCGCGCGCGCCGGCGTGGGCTACCAGGAGTTCGTCTCCAACAACCGGGTTCCGTGCGGGTCCACCATCGGACCCATCACCGCGGCCCGGCTGGGCGTGCGCACGATCGACGTCGGCATCGGCCTGCTGTCCATGCACTCGGCCCGGGAGCTGTGCCACGTGGACGACGTCGCGGCCCTCGGGGCCGCCGTCGGCGCCTTCTTCACCGCCTGACCCGCTGCGCCGCCGTGCGAGGGGCGTCCTCTGCTCGACCTGCTGCGCGAGGGGTCGCCACTGAACGGTGCGAGTCGGTCATCCCGTTCGGTGGCGACCCCTGGGCGCGGACGGCTCGCAGGTGGCGACCCCTCGGCGCCCCCGGTCTGTGAGGGGCGGCTCAGCCGGGGATCGACGCCGTGCCGACCGCGACCCGCTCGGCCGGGAACTGCGGCATGGCGATGTCGGCCATCCGGGCGAGCACCCGCACGACCTGGCAGGAGTAGCCGAACTCGTTGTCGTACCAGACGTAGAGCACCAGGGAGCTGCCGTTGACGATCGTGGCCAGGCCGTCGACGACGCCCGCGCGGCGGGAGCCCACGAAGTCGGTGGACACGACCTCGGGGGAGTCGGTGTAGTCGATCTGCTTGCGCAGGGACGAGTTCAGCGAGATGTCCTTCAGGTACCGGTTGACCGCCTCCTCCGACTCCGGGGCCTGCTCGAGCTGCAGGTTGAGGATGGCCATGGACACGTCCGGGGTGGGCACGCGGATCGCGTTGCCCGTGAGCTTCCCGGCCATCTCCGGCAGGGCCTTGGCCACGGCCTTCGCGGCGCCGGTCTCGGTGATCACCATGTTCAGCGCGGCGGAGCGGCCACGGCGGTCGCCCTTGTGCCAGTTGTCGATGAGGTTCTGGTCGTTGGTGTAGGAGTGGACGGTCTCCACGTGGCCCTGCGCGATGCCGTACTTGTCGTGGAGCACCTTCACCACCGGGGTGATCGCGTTGGTGGTGCAGGACGCGGCGGAGAGGATGGTGTCCTCCGCGGTGATGACGTCGTCGTTGACCCCGCACACGATGTTCTTCAGATCGCCCTTGCCCGGCGCCGTGAGCAGCACCTTGGCCACGCCCTTGGCCTGCAGGTGCTTCGAGAGGCCGGCCTCGTCGCGCCACACGCCCGTGTTGTCCACGACGATCGCGTTGTCGATCCCGTACGCGGTGTAGTCGATCTCGGTGGGGTCGTTCGCGTAGATGAACTTGATGGCGACCCCGTTGGCCGTGATGACGTCGTTCTCCTCGTCGACGTGGATGGTCCCGTCGAACTTGCCGTGCACCGAGTCGCGGCGCAGCAGGGAGGCGCGCTTGACCAGGTCGTTGCCCGGCTTCTTGCGCACCACCACGGCGCGCAGGTTCAGACCGGTGCCGTCGTTGCGGTTGATGAGGATGCGGGCGAGCAGGCGGCCGATGCGGCCGAACCCGTAGAGGACCACGTCCTGGGACTCCGGGGAGTTCTGGGACCGGCGGTCCACCACGGGGGCGAGCTCCTCGCGCAGGAAGGCGTCGAGGTCCTGGTCCGACTCGTGGGCGAGCCGGTTGAGCTTGCCGAGGTCCACCGCGCAGGTGCCGAGGTTCAGCCCGGACATGGCCTCGAGCAGACGGGTCGTGTCCTCGAGGGGAAGCTCCTCGCCGTCGATGCGGCGCGCGAAGCGGTGCGCCTTGATGATCTGCGTGACGGACTTGTGCACCAGGGAGCGGCCGTAGACGGTCGGCACGACCTTGTGCTCACGGTGCAGGCGTCCCACCAGGGGGACGAGGCCCTCGGCGAGTGCCTCGCGGTCGGCCCAGCTTTCAGGAGTGCTCAAGAATGACTCTCTTCCTCGGCCGGGGACGTCATCGTGTCCGGCCGTGACGTGCCGCGCCTCGTTGCGCGGTCGGGTGCGCGCCGCTGCGGTTCGCGCAGGGCGCCGCCCCTCATTCTAAGGGCACGGGCGCGCGCGGAGGCCTCCCGTTACGGGCCGGGCGGACCGGTCCGGCGCCCGGGGCGGCGGGACCGGCGGGTGCTACCGTGAGGACATGCTGACGGTCATCGGTGAAGCACTCGTGGACGTGGTCTCGAAGCGGGGCCAGGAGCCCCGCGCGCACGCCGGGGGAAGCCCCATGAACGTGGCCGTGGGCCTGGCCCGGCTCGGCCACGAGGTTCAGTTCCTCGGCCGCTACGGCGAGGACGAGTACGGCACGCAGGTCGAGGCGCACCTGCGGGACAACGGCGTCCTCCTGCCGTTCGAGGCCGACGCCCGGCCCACGTCCGTGGCGGAGGCGGTCATCGGGGACGACGGCGCCGCGACCTACGACTTCCAGCTGGACTGGTCCCTCGACCTCACGGACGAGCAGCTGCGCGATCTGCTGCGGGGCACCTCCCTCCTGCACGTCGGCTCGATCGGCGCGATGCTCGAGCCGGGGGCCTCGCGGGTCCTGCACGCCGTGGAGCTGGCCCGGCCCTCGGCCCTGGTCTCCTACGACCCCAACTGCCGGCCGTCCATCATCCCGGACTCCTCGGACGCCCGGGCCCGGGCCGAGCAGCTCGTGGCCCTCGCCGACGTCGTGAAGGCCTCGGACGAGGACCTCCTGTGGCTGTACCCCCACCGCAGCGTCGAGGAGAGCGCCGGTGCCTGGCTCAAGGCCGGCGCGAAGCTCGTCGTCGTCACCCGGGGACCCCTGGGGCCGTGGGCCCGCACCCGCGCCACCGGTCCCCGCGGGGTGGAGGTGCCGGCGGCCCGCACCACGGTGGTGGACACCGTGGGCGCCGGGGACTCCTTCATGGCCGCGCTGCTCGCCCGGCTCACCGACCACGGCTACACGGGCGCCCCGGCCCGGGAGCGCATCGACAACCTGGACGAGGAGCAGGTCGGCGAGCTGCTGCGCTACGCCGCCGCGGCGGCCGGGGTCACGGTCTCCCGCGCCGGCGCCGACCTGCCCCGCCGGCACGAGCTGCCCGCGCCCTGACCCGCCGTCCTCCCCGTCCCTGCCCGCCCCGTCCCCGTCCGACCCGATCCGAAGGAGAACCCGTGCTCGACCGCGAGCCGTACGCCGACCTGCCCGACCTGCCGAGCTTCACCCTCAGCTCCGAGGACATCTCCGACGGCGGGCCGCTCGCCCCGGCCCAGCTCTCGGGCATCATGGGCGCCGGCGGCCAGGACGTGTCCCCGCAGCTCAGCTGGTCCGGGGCCCCGGAGGGCACCAGGAGCTACGTGGTCACGATGTTCGACCCGGACGCCCCCACCCCCAGCGGGTTCTGGCACTGGTGCCTCTCCAACGTCCCTGCCGAGGTCACCTCGCTCGAGCGCGGCGCCGCCTCCGCCCCGCCGGCCGGGGCCGTCAAGCACCGCAACGACGCCGGCACCGACGAGTACGTGGGCGCCGCGCCGCCCCCCGGCCACGGGCCGCACCGCTACGTGGTGTGCGTGACCGCCGTGGGGGAGGAGCAGATCGAGGTCGACGAGAGCGCCGGCCCGGCCCTCGTGAACTTCCAGCTGTTCAGCGCCGGGATCGCCCGCGCCTGCCTCACCGGGATCCACGAGGCCTAGGGGAGGGCGGAGCGTTCGTGAGCCCTGATCCGGAGGTCCCCGGGGCGGCACCGATCCGGATGATCGCCAGCGACCTCGACGGCACCGTGCTGGGGCACGACTTCCGCTTCCGCCCGCGCACCGTCGACGCGATCCGGGCTGCCCAGGACAGCGGCATCCACGTGGTGTTCGTGACGGGACGGCCCATGCGCTGGCTCGACCCGCTGCGCGAGCAGCTCGGCCACGAGGGCGTGGTGATCTGCTCGAACGGGGCGGTGGTCTACGACCTGCGCGCCGACCTCGTCGTGGAGTCGAGCCTGTTCCCCGCCCGGGACGCCTTCGCTGTCATGGACGAGGTCGCCGCCCGGCACCCCGGCACGCTGTTCGCGGCGGAGACGCTCGAGGGCGTCTTCACCGACCACGGCTGGGCCCGCACCGACCGGATGGAGATCGGCGCGCCACTGGTCGGGGCGCTCCGGGACCGGCTGCCGGGAGACCAGGGGCTCGTGAAGTTCCTCGCCAAGCTGGACACCGCCGACCCGCAGGAGTACTACCGGGCGCTCACCGAGCTCGTGGGCGGCAGGCTGTCCGTGACGCACTCCGTGGCGGCGGCCCCGCTCGTGGAGATGGGGCAGCGGGGGCTGACCAAGGCGCGCACCCTCGAGCAGTACGCCGCCGAGCGCGGCATCCGCCCGCACGAGGTGATGGCCTTCGGTGACATGCCCAACGACCTCGAGATGCTCACCTGGGCGGCGCACGGGTACGCCATGGCGAGCGGGCACCCGGCCGTCGCGCGCGCCGTCGGCCGCGTCGCCCCGCCGTTCGAGGAGGACGGGGTGGCCCAGGTGATCGAGGCGCTGCTGCGCCGCGGCCGACCCGGTGCGTCACGGGCGGGACAATCCACTACCACGGGGTAACAATAGGGAGGTGACCCCTCCAGCACGCCGGCGCGACACGCCCACCGCCCTGGCCCACCGCGGCTTCTGCCGGGACGGGGCCGAGAACACCCTCGACGCCTTCCGCGCGGCCCGTGATCTCGGCTACGAGTGGATCGAGACGGACGTGAACACGACCGCCGACGGCGTGGTGCTGTCCTTCCACGACGAGACCCTCGACCGCGTCACCGGCGGCAGCGGACGGATCTCCTCGCTGACCTGGGAGCAGGTCCGGGCCGAGCGCGTCGCCGGCGCCGGCGGCATCCCCCGCCTCGCCGACCTGCTGACGGAGCTCCCCGGGCTGAAGTTCAACGTGGACGTCAAGGACGAGGCGTCCGTGGCCGCGCTGCCGGCGCTGCTCCACGAGCTCGGCGCCGTGGACCGGGTGCGCGTCACCTCCTTCTCCGAGAGCCGCCGCCGCCGCACGCTGCGGCGGATCCGCGAGCTCGACGGCCGGACCGTGCCCACGTCCTCCGGGAAGGAGGGGATGCGCCTGCTGCTCGTGTGCTCGTGGCTGGGCGGGCCCAGCTGGAGGCTGGCCCGGCGGGTGGCCGCCCCGTGGATCGAGCCGTTCGACACCGTGCAGATCCCGCGCCGCTACCGGGTGCGGGGCGGGACGGAGATCCAGCTCGTCACCCCCCGCTTCCTGCGCTTCGCCCACCGGCACGGCATCGACGTGCACGTGTGGACCGTCAACGAGGCGGCCGAGATGGCTGAGCTGCTCGAGCTCGGCGTCGACGGGATCGTCACCGACCGGGCCGACCTGCTCGCGGCGCTGCTGGCGCAGCGGGGGCAGTGGCCGCCCCCGGGCGTGTGAGCCATGACACGGCGGCCCGGCCCGTGGGAGGGTGGGAGGCATGACCGACACCGCCACGACCGGCACCGCGCAGCACGTCCTGACCGAGGTGCGCAACGGCACCGGGCACATCGTGCTCAACCGACCCCGCCAGCTCAACGCCCTGACCGCGCAGATGTACCGGGACCTCAAGGCCGCCCTCGACGCGTGGCGGGACGACGACGCCGTGCGCCACGTCCTCGTCACCTCGGCCTCACCGCGGGCGTGGTGCGCCGGCGGTGACATCCGCGAGGTCCGCGACGCCGTGCTCGGCGGGCTGACGGAGGAGGCCACCGGGGTGTTCGCCGTCGAGTACGCCCTCGACTGCCTGATCGCGGACTACCCGAAGCCCTACGTGGCGCTGATGAACGGCATCTGCATGGGCGGCGGCATGGGCATCTCCGTGCACGGCTCCCACCGGGTGGTGGGGCCCTCGACGGTGATGGCGATGCCCGAGACCAGGATCGGCTTCTTCACCGACATCGGCGCCTCGTGGTTCCTCCCGCGCGTCTCCCGGCCGGACCGCCGCGGCGAGCCCGGCCTCGCGGTGGGTCGCTGGCTCGCCCTGGGCGGGCAGCGGATCGGCGGCGCGGACGCCGTGGCCCTCGGGCTGGCCGACGTCCTCGTGGCGGACGAGGACTTCGAGGCCCTCGCCGCGGCCGTGGTGGAGGAGGGCCCGGAGGACGCGCTGGCCCGCTTCGCGCGCGAGCCCGAGCCGTCCTCCGTGGTGGCGGGTTGGGACCGGATCGAGGAGCGCTACGGCGCCCCCACCCTGGCGGAGATCGTCGCCGCCGCGCCGGAGGACCTCGAGGGGATGAGCCCCTCCTCGCTGGTGCGCACCTTCGAGCTGCTCGAGCGCGGCGCCGCCGACGACAGCGTGCGCTCCTGCCTCGAGCGGGAGCTGCGCCTCGCCGCGGACACGATCGCGCGCCCCGACTTCGCCGAGGGCGTGCGGGCGGTCCTCGTGGACAAGGACAACAGCCCGGCCTGGGAGCACGGCGCCGTCGGGGACGTCGACGTCGAGGCCGTCCGGTCCGTGCTCGACGAGAAGCTGCCGCTGCCCCTCTGACCCGGCGGGCCGGGCCGGGCCGCTCAGCGGCGGGACGGGTGCTTCCCGTTGTCGCTGACCACCGGTCGGGGCGGACCCCACCGGTCGCCGGCGGGCGTGGGCCGGTCCACGAACCGTCGGTAGCCGAGGTACAGCACCACGACCAGCGCCACGGTGACCACGGCGAACGAGGCCACGGTGTCCTGCGAGAGCAGGCTGCGGACCACGCTGTGGAGCAGCGTGAACAGCCCGCCGAGCAGGACGCCCTGCGCGAGCACCGGCCGGCGCCGCTCCACGACCAGGCCGACCGCCAGCAGCGCGACGGAGGCGACCAGGGCGACCACGCCGACGTCCCGGCTGTACCGCATGGACGACTCCTCCCACCCCTCCCGCTCGCGCTCGTACGCGGCCCACTGCTGCTGCTCCTCCGGGGCGAGCTCGCGGGACTCCCGCGCCGTCGTGACCGCCGCGGGCGGCACGGGCTCCGCAGGGCCCGGATGGACGGTGGCGACGCCGAGACCCACGAACAGCGCCAGCAGCAGCCCCAGGCAGAACGTGTAGACCGTCCGCAGCATCCTGCGGTCCGGGCGGTCTCCTGAGCGGTCCTCCGTGCTGTCCACCATGTGCGGCCTGCTCCGTTCTGCCCGCTCGTGCGGGACGTCCGTCGGGGCGCCCGGGTCCGCGGCCGGCCGGCCGGCGGGGCGCCCTCACATTGTGGGGCGGGCCCGTGCCGTTGTCCACGGCCGTCACGTGGCCCGCGGGCCTTCCACCGCGTTCCGCGCCTGCCTACGCTGGAGTCCTCCACCGCGGCTCGCGGGAGCCGGGGGCGCGGCCGGAGCCGGGGGAGCACCGGAGGGGCGGTGGGCCGCGCGCCCGCCGGGAAGGCGGTGAGGGCCATGGCGGTCTTCGAGAACAGGGTCGAGGCCGGGCGGCAGCTGGGGAAGCGGCTGAGGACCCTGCGCGGACAGGACGTGGTGGTGCTCGGGCTGCCCCGCGGCGGGGTGCCCGTGGCCCACGAGGTGGCCCGCATCCTCGACGCCCCGCTGGACGTCATCGTGGTGCGCAAGCTCGGGGTCCCCTCCCAGCCCGAGCTGGCGATGGGCGCCATCGGGGAGGAGGGCGCGCGGGTGCTCGACGAGCGGACCCTGCAGTACTTCGGGGTGACGGACGCCCAGCTCGAGCAGATCGAGGCGCGGGAGCGCGCGGTGCTCGAGGCCCGGACCGCACGGTTCCGGGAGGGCCGGGAACGGGTGGACCTCACCGGGCGGACCGCGCTGGTCGTCGACGACGGCATCGCCACCGGCTCCACCGCCCGCGTGGCCTGCCGGATCGCCCGCCAACTAGGTGCGGCGCGCGTGGTGCTGGCCGTCCCGGTGGCTCCGCAGGAGGCCCTGGGCCGCGTGGTCGAGGCGGACGAGGTGGTCTGCCTCTCGACCCCGCCGTACTTCACGGCCGTGGGCTACCACTACCGGGACTTCTCCGCCACGGAGGACGACGAGGTGGTGGCCCTGCTGGACGCCGCCCGGCGCCGTCACCAGCCGGAGCTGCCCCCGCCGTCCCGGGCGGGACGGGCCGCGCCCGGCCATCCCGTCGACGCCGACGTCCGCATCCCGGCCGGGGGCGAGCAGCTCGAGGCGCACCTGCACCTGCCGGGGCCCGGCGCCGGTGTGGTGGTCTTCGCCCACGGCAGCGGCAGCAGCCGGCACAGCCCTCGGAACCAGTACGTGGCGTCCGTGCTGCAGCAGGCGGGGCTCGGCACGCTGCTGCTCGACCTGCTCACCACCGGGGAGGAGGCGGACCGCGGCAACGTCTTCGACATCGGCCTGCTCGCGGAGCGGCTGCTCCTGGCCACGGCGTGGCTGCGCGCGCAGCCCGGCTCCGCGGCGTCCCCGGTGGGGTACTTCGGGGCGAGCACGGGCGCCGCCGCCGCCCTGTGGGCCGCGGCGGAGCCCGGGGCGTCGATCGCTGCGGTGGTCTCCCGCGGCGGCCGCCCCGACCTCGCGGACGAGCGGCTGCGCGCGGTGCGCGCGCCCACCCTGCTGATCGTCGGCGGTGAGGACACCGAGGTGCTCGGACTCAACCGGTGGGCGCAGGAGTCGATGCGCTGCCCCACCCGGCTGGCCCTCGTGGAGGGCGCCACGCACCTCTTCGAGGAGCCCGGCACGCTCGCCGAGGCCGCCGGGCTGGCCCGGGACTGGTTCCTGTACCACCTCCACCCGGCCGGGGAGCACGGCGAGGGAGGGTCCCGGTGAGCCCGCCCCGGCGCGGTCCCTCCCCGGTGGCCGGGGTCCTCGAGGAGATCCGCTCCCTCGCGCGGCCGCTGGCGGGGGCGCAGGACCTCGACCCGCTCGTCGAGCGCTGCGCCGACGCCCGGTTCGTGTGCGTGGGGGAGGCCTCCCACGGCACGCACGAGTACTACCGGTGGCGGGCCCTGCTCAGCCGGCGGCTCATCGAGGAGCACGGCTTCACCTGGATCGGGGTCGAGGGGGACTGGCCGGACTGCTGGCGGATCGACCGGTGGGTGCGCGGCGAGGCGGACCAGGAGCTCGACGCCCACGGCGTCCTGGCGGGCTTCGAGCGCTGGCCCACGTGGATGTGGGCCAACGAGGAGGTGGCGGAGTTCCTCGACTGGCTCCGGGAGGAGAACGCCCGCCGGGCCGGCCCCGAGCAGGTGGGCTTCTACGGCCTGGACGTCTACTCGCTGTGGGACTCGCTGCAGGAGATCATCGGCTGGCTCGGGGCCAGCGCCCCCGAGGCCCTGCCCGCCGCCCTGCAGGCGTGGCAGTGCTTCGTCCCCTTCCACGAGGACCCGCACCGGTACGCGTGGCGGACGCGGATCGTGCCCGAGAGCTGCGAGGCCGACGTCGTCGCCCTCCTGGCCGAGGTGCGCCGGCGCACCACGGACCGGACGGCCGGGGACCCGGCCGCGTTCGCCACCGCCCTCAACGCCATGGTCGCGGTCGACGCCGAGCGCTACTACCGGACCATGGTGCGGGGCGACCGGCAGTCCTGGAACGTGCGCGACGAGCACATGGCCGACACGGCGGAGCTGCTCTCCCGGCACCACGGGCCCGGCGCCAAGGGCCTGGTGTGGGAGCACAACTCCCACGTGGGCGACGCCCGGGCCACCGACATGTTCGACGCCGGGCTGGTCAACGTGGGCCAGCTGCTGCGCGAGCGCCACGCCGCGCCGGAGGTGGTGCTCGTGGGCCTGGCCTCCTGGGCCGGCACGGTGGTCGCGGCGGAGTCGTGGGGCGCGGCCGAGGAGGTCGTCGCGGTTCCCGAGGCCCGCCCCGGCAGCCACGAGGACCTCCTGCACCGCGCCCTGGAGGAGGACTCGGTGCTCGTCTTCGGCCGCGACCGCTCGGGGTCCTGGCTCTCCGGGAGGTTCGGCCACCGCGCCATCGGGGTGGTCTACCACCCGTGGCGCGAGGCCGGCAACTACGTCCCCACCCGCATGGGGGAGCGCTACGACGCGCTGCTGTGGTGCGGGACGACCTCCGCGCTGCGACCCCTGCACCACGAGCCCCCGCCCGAGGGGCCCGAGCTCGAGACGGAGCCCACGGGTCTCTGAGCCGTTCCGGCGGCGCGGCTCAGACGCCGGTCTGCTCCCGGTGCGCCTGCTCGGGCTCGCGCTCCGCGGGGCGGTCCTGGAAGAAGCGGCGGTGGCCGAGGAGCAGCACCACGGCCAGGCCCACGCTCACGGCCACGAAGGTCATGGTGGTCTCGCTGGAGGCGAAGCTGCGGCCGATGGCGTAGAGCAGGGTGAACAGCCCGCCCAGCATGATCCCGTTGGTCAGCACCCTGTTGCGCTTCTCCAGCACGAGGCTGAGGCCGAGCAGCACCACGGAGGCACCCAGGGCCACGACCGCCACGTTGCGACTGTAGCTCTGCTGCTCCACCTGCCACTGCCGCCACTGCCGGTCGTTCTCCTCCATCTCCTCGCGCTGCTCCGCCGTCGGGGCGCCCCCTTCGGGCGCGAACTCCATCCCCGCGGTCGGCTCCGGCATCTCCGGGGCGGGGTAGAAGGTCTGGATGCCCAGGCCCACGAACAGGGCCAGCAGGGCCCCCAGGAAGAACGTGTACACGATCTTCATCACGTTGTTGTCCACGGCGGACACCCCGATCTGTCCCGGTCCCAGGGGTGGAGCGCCGGCCGGCGGGACCCGTGGGGATGGACCGATCATCGCCCTGTCGCACCTGCGGATCCAGGGTCCCCGGCAGCCACCGGAGGAGCCGCCGTCATCATGCGCCCGGCACCCCGCGGCCCTTACGCGCCCGGGCGGCGGTGTCTACGCTGGAAGGGCCGGGACGGACCGCACCCGCCGCCCCGGCCGGCCGGGCCGCCGCGCACGGCCGCCGCGGCGGAGGGGTGCCACAGGAAGGAGTTCTGTCATGGCCGGTTTGATGCGCAGGGAGGGCCTGGAGATGCTCGAGCCGCTCCGGCGCCTCCTGGAGGGGGACGTCGAGGCGTCCTGGCCCCGCGTGGAGGAGTACCGGGACGGCGACACGATGGTGATCCGGGCGGACCTGCCCGGCATCGACCCCGAGCAGGACGTGGAGCTCACCGTGGCCGACGACGTCCTCCACCTGCGGGCCGAGCGCCGGGAGCGGACCGAGCACAAGGACAAGGGCGGCTACCGCTCCGAGTTCCGCTACGGGTCGTTCTCCCGCTCCCTGCCGCTGCCCGCCGGGTGCCGGGACGAGGACATCAGCGCCTCCTACCGCGACGGCGTGCTCGAGGTCCGCGTCCCCGTCGCCGGGCACGTCGAGCCGCCCCCGACCCGGAAGATCCAGGTGACCCGCGGCTGAGCACGCCGCCCACGCCCGGCGGACGGACGTCACAACGGGCCCCGGGGCCGGGAGCCCGTTGTGACGGGTCATACCGGGTCCTATCGTGGGAAGAGGCGGACCGGCCGGCCCGCCGGGAACGAGGGGGAACACCATGGGCGAGCCGTCGTCCGGAGGCCGGATCGTCGTCGGGGTCGACGGGTCCGGCTCGTCCAAGGCCGCGCTCCGGGAAGGGGTCCGGCTCGCCGAGGCCCTGGGCGCGCCGCTGGAGGCCGTCATGTGCTGGGACGACCCGCTGCTCTACGAGAGCTACCGCGTGGTGGACCCCGAGGAGTTCCGCCGCGGCAGCGAGCAGCTCTTCGAGAGCACGCTCGCCGAGGTGTTCGGGGACCGGCGCCCCGCGTACCTGACCACCCGGCTCCTGCGCGGCCAGAGCGCCGCCCGGCTCATCGAGGAGAGCGAGACGGCCCGGATGCTCGTGGTGGGCCGGCGGGGCACGGGCGGGGTCCTCGGCATGATCCTCGGCTCGGTCTCCTCGGCCCTCGTCTCCCACGCCAAGTGCCCCGTGCTCGTGGTGCGGCACTGAGCGCTCCGCCAGGTCCCTGGCGGACGGAGCGCGCCCCGGGCACGTCCTGCGGGCGCCGGAACGAAGGAGCTCGACCATGGACGCACCGTCGCAGCAGCCCATCCTCGTGGGGATCGACGGGTCCGACTCCTCGAGGGACGCCCTCCGCACCGCGGACAGGATCGCCCGCGCCCTGGACGTCCCGCTGGTCGCCCTGATGTTCTGGCAGGGACCGCCCGTCTACGAGGGCTGGGAGACCGTCGACCCGAACAGGCCGCCGGCCGGCAGCGAGGACCAGCTCCGGTCGACGCTCGCCGACGTGTTCGGCGCGGGCGTCCCGGCGCACGTGCGCGCCGAGCTGCTGCACGGCCGGCCGGCCGTCCGCCTCGTCGAGGAGAGCGAGCGCGCCCTGATGCTGGTGCTCGGCCGCCGCGGCCACGGCGGACTGCGGGGCTCGGCCCTGGGCTCCGTCTCCAACGCGTGCATCGCCCACGCCCACTGCCCGGTGCTGGTCGTCCGGCACTGACCCGCCCGCGCCCCCGGCGCGGGCGGCGCGGCACCCACAGGCCGGCTCCTCGCAGCGGGCCCGGACCAGGAGGTTCGCTCATGAGTGCACCGACGGACCAGCGGATCCTCGTGGGGATCGACGGCTCCGAGTCCTCGATGGAGGCCCTGCGGCTCGCCGCGCGACTCGCGGAGGCGCTCGACGCGCCCCTCGAGGCCGTCGCGTGCGCCGGGGACCCCACCGTGCTGGACGCCGAGCTGCTCGTCGACGAGGAGGCGCTGCGCGCCAACCACGAACGGATCCTCGCGCGCACGGTCGCGGCCGTCTTCGGGGAGGACGTCCCCGGCCGCCTGACCACCACGGTCACGCACGGCCGACCGGCCGGCCGGCTCATCGCCGAGAGCGAGACCGCGCAGCTGCTCGTGCTCGGCCGGCGCGGCCGCGGCGGGCTGCTCGGCTCGGCCCTGGGCTCGGTCTCCCACGCGTGCATCTCCTACGCCCACTGCCCGGTGCTCGTGGTCCGGCACTGAGGCGGTCCGGTACCGCGGCGGTCCGGCACCGAGACGGTGCGGCACCGAGACGGTGCGGCACCGAGACGGTCCGGGACCGGGGGCGGCCCGTCACCGCTCGCCGCGGGGCCCCCGCAGGGCGCGCAGGGCGTTGAGGATGGCCAGGAGGTCCACGACCTCCTGGCTGAGGGCCCCGAAGATCGCCGGGATCGCCCCGGTGGCGGCCACGAGCATGAGCACCACGGACAGGGCGATGCCCAGCCAGATGCTCTGCAGGGCCACCTGCACGGTGCGCCGGCCGATCCGCACCGCCGTCGCGGTCCGGGCGAGGTCCTCGGTGAGGACCACCACGTCGGCGGACTCGCTGGCGGCGGTCGCGCCCCGGGCGCCCATCGCGACGCCGACGTCGGCGGCGGCCAGGACGGGGGCGTCGTTGACGCCGTCGCCGACCATGAGCACCGGCCGGTGCGGGGCGTCCCGCACGGTCCGGACCTTGTCCTCGGGCAGGCACTCGGGCAGCACCCGGGTGATGCCCAGCGCCGCGGCGACGTGCTCCACGGTGGCGCGGGCGTCCCCGCTGAGCACGAGGATCTCCTGCACTCCCAGCGCGGTCAGCTCGGCCATGGTGGCCGCGGCGTCCTCGCGCACCTGGTCGCTCATCACCAGGGTGCCGGCGAAGCGCCCGTCCACGGCCACGTAGACGGCCAGCTCGCCCGGACCGAGCTCCTGCTCGACCACGTCCGGGGCGGTGCGCGCCACGTGGGCGCGCTTGCCGACCACCACACGGCGCCCGGCCACGGTGGCGGTGACCCCGTGCGTGGCCTCCTCGTGCGCGTCCTCGGCCGGGGCCGGCTCCAGCCCCCGGTCGAGCGCCGCGTCCCGCACGGAGGCGGAGAGCACGTGCGAGGAGTACTGCTCGGCGGACGCCGCCAGGCGCAGCAGCTCGTCCTCCCGGAACGGGGGGCGGGCGTGCACGGCCAGCAGCTCGGGGCGGCCGTAGGTGATCGTCCCGGTCTTGTCGAAGGCGGCGGTGCGCACGGCGGCCAGCCGCTCGAGGGTCCCGGCGTTCTTGATGATCACGCCGTTGCGCGCCGCCCGGCTCATCCCGCCCAGGAACGCCACGGGGGCGGCGATCAGCAGCGGGCACGGGGTGGCCACCACGAGCACCTCGGCGAACACCACCGGATCCCCGTGGTACCACCACGCCAGCCCGGCCACGAGGAACGCGAACGCGGTGAAGGGCACGGCGTAGCGGTCGGCCAGGCGCACCACCGGCGCGCGGGACTCGGCGGCCTCGCGCACCATCGCCACGATCTGGGAGTACTGGCTGTCCGCCGCGGTCGCGGTGGCCCGCAGCACCACGGCCTGCTGCTCGTTGAGGACGCCGGAGAGCACCGGCTCCCCGGCGCGGCGGGTCACGGGCAGGCTCTCCCCGGTGACGGAGGACTCGTCGAACTCGGCCTCCCCGCCGACCAGCAGGCCGTCCACGGGGACGACCTCGGCGGGGCGGACCAGCAGCTCGTCCCCCGGCCGGACCTCCTCGACCGGGACGTCCTGGACGGACCCGTCCGGGTGCCGCCGGTGGGCCAGCACGGGGGCCCGCTCGAGCAGCGCGTTGAGCTCCTTGCGGGCCCGGTTCGCGGCGTAGTCCTCGAGGGCCTGGCCGCCGGTGAGCATGAGGACCACCACGAGGGACGCCAGGTACTCGCCGACCGCCACGGTGGAGCTGATCGCAGTGACGGCCAGCAGATCGACGCCCCAGTGCCCGGCGATGATGTCCTGGACCATGCCCCACGCCACCCGGACGGCCACGGCGAGCGCCCACCCGGAGCCCAGCCACCGCGCCGGAACCTCCTGCCCGGCGACCAGCAGCCCCACGACCACGGCGCCCACGGCCAGGGTCACGGCCACGAGCGGATAGCGACGCGGGAACTCGAGCAGCCGTCCCGCGCGGCCGGGGTCGACGTCCAGGTCCGGGCGCGCGCCCACGGAGAGGCTCATGCGTCCGTCGTGCTCCCGGGGCCGGCCGCGAGGCGCTGCTCGGTCTCGGCGATCCGCCGTGCGGTGCGCAGGAAGCTGTCCGGGTTCAGGGAGATCGAGTCGATCCCCTCCCGCACCAGGAACTCGGCGAAGTCGGGGTGGTTGCTCGGACCCTGGCCGCAGATGCCGATCGGGATGCCCGCGGCGTGCGCCTTGCGGATCGCCTCGCTGATCATCCGGGTCACGGCCTCGTCCCGCTCGTCGAACAGCGCGCGCAGGGCCTCCGCGTCCCGGTCCACGCCCAGGACGAGCTGCGTGAGGTCGTTGGAGCCGATGGAGAAGCCGTCGAACCGCGTGGCGAACTGCTCGGCGAGGACCACGTTCGAGGGGATCTCGCACATCATGTACACCTTCAGGCCGTGCCGTCCGCGCTCGAGCCCGTGCTCGGCCATCGTGGCCAGGACCCGGTCCGCCTCCGCCACGGTGCGGCAGAACGGGACCATGACCACCACGTTGTCGAAGCCGATGCGCTCGCGGACCCGCCGCAGCGCCCGGCACTCGAGGGCGAAGCCCTCGCGGTACCGGGGGTCGTAGTAGCGGGAGGCACCCCGGAACCCGAGCATCGGGTTCTCCTCGGGCTCCTCGAAGGCCGCCCCGCCCACGAGGTGCGCGTACTCGTTGGTCTTGAAGTCGCTGAGCCGCACGACCACCGGCCGGGGGTGGTACGGGGCGGCGAGCTTGGCGATGCCCAGCGCCAGCGTCTGCACGAAGTACTCCGGCCCGTCCGCGAAACCCGCCGTCAGCTGCGCGATCCGCCGGCGGTCCGCCTCGTCCCGGACCCGCTCCGGGTGCACGAGGGCCATGGGGTGGACCTCGACGATGGTGTTGACGACGAACTCCATCCGGGCCAGCCCCACCCCGTCGGCGGGCAGCCGCCACCAGCGGAAGGCCGCGGCGGGGCTCGCCACGTTGACCATGATCGCGGTGCGCGCCTCCGGCAGCTCCCCGAGGTCGACCTCCTCCACGTCGAACGCGAGGGCGCCCTCGTAGACCGTGCCCCGGTCGCCCTCCGCGCAGGAGACCGTCAGCTCCTGTCCCTCGGGGATGGTCCGGGACGCGTCCCCGGTCCCGACGACGGCGGGCAGGCCCAGCTCCCGGCTGACGATCGCCGCGTGGCTGGTGGCTCCGCCGTGGTCGGTGACGATCGCGGCGGCACGCTTCATGACGGGGACCCAGTCGGGGTCCGTCATCTCGGTGACGAGCACCGAGCCGTCCCGGAAGGACTCGATGTCCGCCGCGGTGCGCACCACGCAGGCCGGTCCGGCCGCCACGGCGTCCCCGACCGCGGCGCCCACGGCGAGCAGGCGTCCCTTCTCCCGGAGGTGGTGCACGGTGAAGCGGGTCCCGCTGCGGCCGGCCTGGACGGTCTCCGGCCGGGCCTGCAGCAGGAACAGCTCACCCGTCAGCCCGTCCTTCGCCCACTCCAGGTCCATGGGACGGCCGTAGTGGTCCTCGACGAGCACGGCCCAGCGGCCGAGCTGCAGGACGTCGGCGTCGTCGAGCACCCACGCTCCCCGCTCCGCGGGGGAGGTCTGCACGAGCCGGGTGGCGGCGGCGCCGGCAGGGGCGTCGTCGTCGTGGACGAGCTTGTGCAGCTTGGCCCCCCGGGTCCGCTCCACGATCGGGGCCTCCGCCACGTCGAGGAGCGGCTTGAAGACGAGGTACTTGTCCGGGTCCACGGTGCCCTGTACGACCGTCTCGCCCAGGCCCCACGTCGCGCTGATCACGGCCACGCGCGGGAAGCCGCTCTCGGTGTCGATCGAGAACATCACCCCGGAGCAGCCGAGGTCCGCCCGGACCATCTCCTGCACGCCGACGGACAGGGCGACCGCGAGGTGCTCGAACCGCTTGAGCTCCCGGTAGGTGATGGCCCGGTCCGTGAACAGGGACGCGTAGCACCTCCGGCACGCCTCCAGCAGCTCGTCCTCGCCGACCACGTTGAGGAAGGTCTCCTGCTGGCCCGCGAAGCTCGCGTCCGGGAGGTCCTCCGCGGTCGCGCTGCTGCGCACGGCCACGGACAGCTCGGCGCGGCCGGTCCGCTCGGCGAGCTCCCGGTAGAACTGCCGGATCTGCCGCGCCGTCTCCTCGGGGAACTCACCGCGCAGGAACAGCTCGCGCACGGCGGCTCCCGTCTCCCGCAGCGTCGCGCGGCCCCTGCGGTGGTCCTCGAGCCGGTCCCGCAGGGCGGGCCCGATCCCGTTGGCCTCCACGAAGGACCGGTAGGCGTCCGCGCTGGTCGCGAAGCCGCCCGGCACGCGCACGCCCCGGGACGCCAGCTCCCGGACCATCTCCCCGAGGGAGGCGTTCTTGCCGCCCACGCGGGGGACGTCCGCGATCCCGAGGTCCTCGAACCAGTGGACCTCGGGGGCGGCCACGTCAGCTCCTCCGGGCCAGCAGAGCCTCGCAGGCCTCGACGCACCGTTCGCACGCCTCGGCCACGAGGGCACAGTGCTCGTAGACCTCGGCGTGCCTGCGGCAGGCGTCCCGGCACACCCGGGCCGCGGCCCGGCACGCCTGGAGCAGCGGCACCAGCACGGCCCGGCCGTCCCCGGGCTCCGGGAAGCCGAGCCGGGCCAGCACCTGGGCGGTGGCCGCGCAGACCACCCCGCAGTCCTGCTCGGCGCGCAGGCACTCGCGCAGCTCCGCGACGGCCTCCTCCTCCACACAGGCGTCGGCGCCGATCCGGCAGACCTGGGCGGTCTCGAGGCAGGCCTCGATGCACCGGGCCTCGGCCGCCCGCTCCTCGCGCGCGAGCTCCGGGGCGGCGGGGTGCGCCATCAGGGCGCGGCTGATCGTGCTCACGGGGTGTCCTCCATCGGATCGGACCGGGCCGGGTCAGCCCGCGAGGCGGGGCCTCGGGGCGGCCCCGGGACGTGCCGCCCGGCGGACCGGCTCGGGCGTCCCCGGCCGGTGCCGGGCGTCCGCCCACCGGGCGAGCGTGGTGACGGTGCCGTGGCCGGGGAGCTCGTCGGGGAGCACGAAGTCGACGGCGGCGGTGCCGCGCACGGCGTCCTCGTGGTCCGCGGCCCAGCGCAGCAGGTCCACGGCCGCCGGTTCGACGTGGTGGGCGGTGGTGAGGTCCACGACCACCGCGATGCCCGGCACCAGGGTGCGCGCCCGGCGGACCAGCGGGCACAGGGCCCGGTGGTTGAGCTCGGTGACGCATCCGCTGACCACGAGCCGGACGTGCCGGCCGTCGAGGTCGACCTGGACGAGGACGGACGGTTTGTGGTGCATGGTTTCTCCCCTGCAGCTCGTGGTGCGCGGCCGGCTGCTCGGCCCTCCTGCACTCCACGCTAGGGGAAAGGAGACGCAGGTCACGAAGAATGGTGGCGCCTGATCCGCACATTTCGTCTACCGACGAGTAGCGGGCCTGCCGCGGCGCTCAGCCCAGGGGGGAGGGGAGCCTCGTGGTGTCGGGGGCCAGCGGGTCACCGGAGACGGTCCCCCGCGCCCGGGCCAGAGCGGCCATCAGGTGGTAGACCACGAGCGTGGCCGCCGTGCCGAGGGCGATGCCTGCGAACTGCAGCCCGGAGGCCTCCCACGTGTAGTCGGCGACCCCGATGATCATGGCCACCGCGGCGGTGGTGAGGTTGACCGGGTTCGAGAAGTCCACGCGGTTCTGCACCCAGATCCGCACGCCGAGCATGCCGATCATCCCGTACAGCACCGTGGCCGCCCCGCCCAGGACCCCCGCGGGGACGGTGGCCACGGCGGCGCCGAAGACCGGGAAGACGCTCAGCAGGACAGCCACGCCCGCCGCGACCCAGTAGGCCGCCGTCGAGTAGACGCGCGTGGCCGCCATGACGCCGATGTTCTCCGCGTAGGTCGTGGTGCCCGAGCCGCCGCCGGAGCCCGCGATCACGGTGGCGAGGCCGTCGGACATGATGGCGCGTCCGATGTACGGGTCGAGGTCGTCGCCGGTCATGAGGGCCACGGACTTCACGTGCCCGATGTTCTCGGCGACCAGCACGAGGATGACGGGGACGAACAGGCCCATCAGCGGCAGGTGGAACTCGGGGGTCTGGAACGGCGGCAGCCCGAAGAGGCCCTGCTGCTGCCACGCGGCGGCGACCGTGGAGAAGTCCACCTCGCCCCGGACCACCGCCGTCAGGTAGCCGATCAGCACGCCCAGCAGGATCGACAGCCGCCCGGGCAGGCCGCGGAGGAGCACCGAGATGAGGATGATGGAGGACAGCGTCACCAGGGCGGTGACAGGGGCCTCCATGAAGTTGTCCTTCGCGGACGGCGCCAGGTTGAAGCCGATGAGCGCCACGATGGTGCCCGTGACCAGCGGCGGCATGAGCTTCTGCAGCCACGCCGTGCCCGCGTACTGCACCACCAGGCCGATGAGGAACAGCGCCGCGCCCGCCATGAGGACCCCGCCCAGCGCGCCGCCGGGGCCGTACTGGTTCATCGAGGCGGTGATGGGGGCGATGAAGGCGAAGGACGAGCCGAGGTAGGACGGCACCCGGCCGGCGGTGACCACCAGGAAGAGGATGGTGCCCACGCCGGAGAAGAACAGCGTGGTGGAGGGCGGGAAGCCCGTGATCAGCGGCACCAGGAACGTGGCGCCGAACATGGCGACCACGTGCTGGGCCCCGATGGTGGCCGTGCGGGGCCAGGTGAGCCGCTCCCGCGGCCTGACCACCTCGCCGGCGGTGACGGTGCGACCGTCGCCGTGGAGGCGCCAGCCCAGGCCGAGGCGGGTGGCGATGGTGCGTCCGGGCACGGGGGAACTCATGCGGGTCTCCTCGACGGCGGGGTGGGAGCCCGGATCCGGGCCTCCACCACTGTACTCGGTGCTCCTGCCGGGAGAGGTGCCCGGAGAGACGCCGGACAGGGGCCCGGGGCGGCGCCCGGACGGTGTCGGACAGCGTCCATATGATCAGCACGGTGATGGAAACTATGATGGTGGGCGATCAGCCGCGCCACCGGGACAGGAGTCGAGACATGCGTCAGCCACAGCCACGAGGGCCCCTCGGCGAGGACCTCCTCGCGGTGCTCCGGGAGGAGCCCGGCACCCCCGGGGCCGAGGTCCGGGCTCGGGCGCTGCCCGCGGCCGCCCGCGCCGCGGTGTCCCGCGCGGAGGACGTGCTCGCCGACGACGACGTCCAGCTCGGCCTCTTCGTCCTGCACGCCCTGCACTACCAGGGCGTCGAGGGCGTGGACGACCGGTGGGAGAGCGATCCCGAGCTGCTGCGCACGCGAGAGGTCCTCTCCGGCGCCCTCGAGGCGCAGCTGCGCGCGGAGCTGCCCGCCGACACCGTGCCCGGCACGCCGCAGTCGGTCGCCGACGCCCTGTTCGCCATGGCCGCCGACGACGACGGGCCCAGCCTCGCGCGCCACCTCTCCGGCCGGGCGGACGCCGGGCAGGCGCGGGAGTTCCTGCAGCTGAAGTCCGTCTACCAGCTCATGGAGGGCGATCCGCACACCTGGGGCATCCCGCGGCTGAGCGGCCGGGCGAAGGCCGGCCTGATCGAGATCCAGGTCGACGAGTACGGCGGCGGCAACGCCGCGCGCATGCACTCGGCCCTCTTCGCGGCCGGGATGCGGGAGGCCGGCCTCGACGACTCCTACGGCAGCGCCGTGGACCGGGTGCCCGCCGAGTGGCTGGCCGGCGTCAACACCGTCACGATGTTCGGTCTGCACCGCCGGCTGCGCGGCGCGGTGGTGGGGCATCTGGCGATGTACGAGATGACGTCCTCCGTGCCCTCCAAGTTCCTGGCGCGCGGCTTCCACCGCCTGGGGCTGCCCGCCGCGGCCGCGTTCTACGAGGAGCACGTCGAGGCCGACGCCGCCCACGAGCAGATCGCCGCCCGGGACATGGCGGGGGGCCTCGTGGTCGAGGATCCCGCCGTCGCGGCGGACGTCTTCTTCGGCGCGCGCTGCGTCCTGCACCTGGACGCGCTCGCCGCCCGCCAGGCGCTCGGCCGGTGGGAGGCGGGGGAGTCCGCGCTGCGCCCGGCCACGGCGGAGCGCTCCCGGCACGGCGCCGCGGAGCTCGTCCGGTGAGCGCGCAGCACCGCTCCGAGGACCCCGCGCCGGGCACGGCCTCCGAGTCCGCGCCGGACCCCGGTCCGGCCGCGGCACCCGGGCCGGGGCCGTCCGCGGGGGCCGGCACCGGTGCGCCCGTGACGATCACCGTGTGCCCCGACGGCCCGCTGCTGGTCCGCGGGGGCTACGAGCTGGTGGACGGCGAGGACCGGCCCATCGACCCCGGCCGCGCCACCGTGGCGCTGTGCCGCTGCGGGGCGTCGTCGATCAAGCCGTTCTGCGACGGCTCGCACAAGCGGGCCCGGTTCCGCGCCCGCTGAGGCTCAGCGGCGCGGGCCCGGCTCGCGCAGCAGCCACTGCGCGAGCTGGTCCAGCGCCATGCCCAGCAGGCCGATGACCAGGATCACCACGAGCATCTCGTCGTAGGCCAGCCGGTCGCGGGCGTTGAGGATCTCGTAGCCCAGGCCGCTGCTGACCCCGAGCATCTCGGCCGGGACGAGGACCACCCACGAGATCCCCAGCGCCAGCCGCACCCCGGTCATGACGAACGGCCGGATGCTCGGCAGCACCACCGTGCGCAGCCGCTCGGCCGGGGTGGCGCCGAGGGTCTCGGCGACCCGCAGGTGCAGCGGGTCCAGGGCCTTGACGCCCGCGGCCGTGTTCATGGTGATCGGCCACACCGCGGCGGCGGCCACCAGGAAGACGACCGGGGCGTTGCCCACGCCCAGCAGCGCCACGGCCACCGGCGCCCAGGACAGCGGGGAGACCATGCGCAGGAACTGCACCACCGGCGCGCTGGTCCACCGGAAGCGGCGGTAGGAGCCGATGAGCAGCCCGAGCGGCACGCCCAGGCCCGTGGCGACGGCCAGTCCGCACAGCAGGCGCCACAGGCTCGTCAGGCCGTCCTGGACCACCACGCCCCGCTCGGCCAGCGAGGCCACGGCGCCGGGCATGCGCTCGGGCTGGAAGGAGGCGATCATGGTGTTCGCCCCGGCGGCGGCGTGGGTGAACGCCCACCACACGGCGACCGTGACCAGCACCCCGAAGACCCCCCAGGCCGGTCCGGCCCAGCGGGACCCGGCGCGCCGGACCGGCCGATCCGGAGCGGACCCCGCCGGGCCGGGGCGGCTCGGGCCGGGGCGGGCGACGTCGTCGAGGTCGGTGGGGGTCCCCGGGGCGTCGTGGGCGGCGTGGTGCGGGGCGGGGTGCGGCGCGCTCATGCGCTGATCTCCTCGGTCCGGGTGGTTCCGGTCAGGCCGAAGGCGGCGAGGCCGCCGGCCTTCTCGATGCTGCGGGTCACGAGCGTGTCGTCGACGAGCTCGCGGTGGACGAGTGCCGGGTCCAGGCCGTCGAGGAACCCCGCCGGGGCGTCGACGACGGTCTCCTGCATGGCGCGCACCAGCTCCTCGGTGAAGCTCGCGTACGGGTACGGGCGGAAGTCCAGCCGCTCCCCGTGCCAGTCCGGGTGCTGCAGGGCGTCCCCGTGCGCGGCGGCGGAGTAGGTCAGGGCCCGCTCGATCACGGGCCGGGGCTGGGGGAGGTAGTCGGCGGCCAGCAGCGCGGCGGTCTCGGGGCGGTTCTGCCGGGCCCACGCCTGGGCCCGGACGAGGGCGTCCATGAAGCCGGCGGCGTGCTCGGGGCGGTGGCGGAGGAGCTCGCCGCGCATCATGGTCACGCAGCACGCGTGGTCGCGCCACACGTCGCCCAGGAACCGGTGGATGTGCCCCACCGCACGCGCCTCGGCGGCGGCGTTGAACGGGTCGGCCACCACGTAGCCGCCGATCACCCCGTTGTTCAGCGCGGGGAGCATGTCCGAGGGCGCCATGGGCAGCAGGGCCACCGTGCGCCCCGCCCGGGACGGGCTCTCGCGCATCACCGGGGTCAGCCCCGCGGCGCGCAGCAGCTGCTGGAGCACCACGTTGTGCACGGACCACCACGCCGGGATCGCCACGGACTCCCCGGCCAGGTCGGCGATCTCGGCCACGTCCGGGCGGACGGTGAGCGCCGAGCCGTTGGTGTGGTTCCACGCGGTGATGCGCACGTCGGCCCGCAGTCCGTAGCGCATGTACAGGGCCATGGGCATCAGCAGGTGGATCGCGTCCACCTTGCCCGCCACGAACGCCTCGGACAGCGAGGACCAGCTGCGGAAGAGCACGGGGTCGGCCACCGGCACCGCGGCGTCGTCGTAGTACCCGTTGGCGTGGGCGACCAGCAGGGGGGCCGCGTCCGTGATCGGGAGGTACCCGATCCGCACGGGGCGCTCCGGGTCCGTCGCGCCGCGGGCGTCCTGCTGGCTGCCCGCGTAGAGGGAGCCCGCGCCCCAGCCCAGCCCGGTGAGGGCCGCGGCCCCCGCCCCGGCCCGCAGCAGCACCCGGCGGCTCGGTCCGCGGGCGCTCATATGACCCAGTTCCCGGAGCCGTCGTCGCTCCCGCGGTAGTGGGCGAGGATCTGCTCGGCGGTCGTGCCGTCCTGCGCCGGGACCCACTGCTGCCGGAACCCGCGCGGGCCGGCGAAGAAGCCGATCCGGTCGCCGAGGGTGATGGCCTCGTCGACGTCGTGGGTCACGAGGAAGACGGTGAGCTCGAGCTCGGTCGCGAGCCCGCGCAGCCACAGCTGCAGGTCCTTGCGGGTCGCCGGGTCCAGGGCGCTGAAGGGCTCGTCGAGCAGCAGCACGTCGGGGCGCACCGCGAGCGCGCGGCCCACCGACACGCGCTGGGCCTGACCGCCGGAGAGCTCCTGCACGGGGGTGTGCGCGAGCGGGGCCAGGCCGAGGATCCCGAGCAGGTCGTCCACCCGGGAGTCCTCGAAGCGGTCGCGGTTGCGCCGGTACCGGCCGCCGAGGGCGATGTTCTGGCGCACCGACAGCCACGGGAACAGCCCGGGGTCCTGGAAGACGACGGCGAAGCGCTCGTCGGGGCTGCCGAACTCGATGCTGCCGCCGTCCAGGGGCTCGAGGCCGGCGATCGCCCGCAGCAGCGTGGACTTCCCGGACCCGCTGGGGCCCAGCACGGCGAAGGTCTCGCCGCTGCGCAGGGTCAGGTCCACCCCGTCGAGGGCGGGGGCGGAGGCCCCCGGGTAGCTCTTGCGCAGCCCGCGCACGGTGAGCGCAGGGGCGGCCCGGCTCAGGCGAGGTTCTGCAGCACCCACCGCAGGTGTCCTTCCGTGGGGGACTGGACGGGCAGGAACGCGGCCTCGCGGACCCGGCGGGCGGTGGGCGAGGACATGGCGTAGCCCCGCCCGCCCACGACCTTCGCCTCGATCCCGGTCGCCCGGCCCGTGAGCAGCGCGGCGTCCAGCCGCAGGGAGAACAGCTCCCGGGGGGCGGCCTCCCGCGGCGCCTCCGCCAGGCGCAGCAGGTCCGCGCGCAGGCTCCGGAACTCGGCGGTCGACTCCTCCAGCTCCGTGCGGAACACCTCGGCGACGCCCTGCAGGGCCTCGTGCGCGGCGGTCAGCGCGGCGGCCGAGAGGCCGAGGCAGAACGCGGTCTGCAGGAGCAGGAAGGGGCCGCGGACCGCGGCCAGGAAGGCCGGGACGTCCTCGCTCAGCAGATCCTCGGCGGGGTCGACGGCCACGTTCTCCAGGACGAGCACGCCGGAGGCCGTCGCGTTGAGCGCCATGAGGTTCTCGAGCAGCCGCACCGTCACGCCGGGCGCCGAGACCCGGGTCCGGACCACCACGCGGGTGCCGTCCTCCCGGACGGCGGGCAGCACCACGACGCCCTCGGGATAGAGGTTGGAGGCCCACGGGACGGTGCCGTCGAGGACCGGTCCCGACGCGCCGGCGGTCAGTGTCACGGGGATCTCGCCGATGCCGGCCGCGTCCTTGAAGGCCGGGGCCATGGCGGAGCAGCCCGGCACGGCCCCGGAGCGGACGTCCGCCGGGATCTCCGTCCCGGTGGCGGCCAGGTACTCGACGGTCGCCCGGTGGGCCCACAGGGAGAACGCCGTGGCGGTGCACTCGGTGGCGAGGTCGAACACGACGGCGGCCTGCGGGGCCAGCGACCCGGTCAGGCCGAGGTCGAGCAGTCCCCGAGCGCCCAGCTCGCGCAGCGTCTGCAGCGGGGAGGCGGCGGCCGCGTCGACGTCGCGGGCCCGGGCCGCGGCGGTGCGGCGGACGAGGTCGTGCTCCGGGTACTCCGCCAGCGGCGCGAGCAGCGGCAGGCTCCCGGGATCCGGTGCGCCGGTGGAGGACGGGGTGCGCGTGGACTGGGTCATGGTGGTCCGTTCTGCCGGGGAGGGCGGGGCCGGGTCCGCGCGGCGGACGGGGCCGCGCCGGGTGAGGGCCACGGCACGGCGCCGGTCGCGGAGAAGCCGGTGGAGACGG
>NZ_JBHVDI010000006.1:0-54719 GCF_042802875.1 Kocuria sp. NPDC057446
GCTCCCGAGGGCCCGGATTCCTCGGGGGCCGCGGGGGCCCCGGAATCCTGGGGGCCCCCGGAGTCGCGGACGTTCCCGGAGGCCCCCGGGCTCCGGGCCGCGCGCGACGGCGGCCCCGCCCGGTTCGTCCACGGTCTCGCCACGGGGCTGCGCCGCAGCGCCGAGGGCGCCGTGACCGGCGTCCGCCTGGCCGACGGCGGCATGGTCTCCGCGAGCTGGACGGTCCTCGCCCCGGGCGCCGGCCTCGGCGAGCTCGAGGGGCTGCCGGTGGACTGGCGCCCGCCGCTG
Source organism: Kocuria sp. NPDC057446 (assembly GCF_042802875.1). Taxonomy (NCBI): domain Bacteria; kingdom Bacillati; phylum Actinomycetota; class Actinomycetes; order Micrococcales; family Micrococcaceae; genus Kocuria; species Kocuria sp. NPDC057446. The sequence goes on from NZ_JBHVDI010000006.1 coordinate 289, forward strand.
CGGCCCGTGCACGGGGACATCCTGCGCGCCCGCGTCCCCGCCGGGTCGCCGGAGCTGGTCGAGCGCACCGTCCGCGGCCTGGTGCACGGCGCGCCCGTCTACCTGGTGCCCCGCACCGACGGGACCGTGGTGATCGGGGCGACCTCCCGCGAGGACGGGCTGACCGGTCCCAGTGCCGGTGGCGTGTTCCGGCTGCTGCGCGACGCCCAGGCGCTCGTGCCCGGCGTCGCCGACCTCGAGCTGGTCGAGGTGCTGGCCCGCGCCCGCCCCGGCACCCCGGACGACATCCCGTACCTGGGCCGGGTCCGGGACCCGGCCGGCTCCCCCGTGCCGGGGCTGGTGGTCTCCACCGGATACTTCCGCCACGGCGTGCTGCTCGCCCCGCTGGCCGCCCGGCTCGCCGCGCAGCTGGTCGCCGGGGACGCCGGAGCGGATCCGGGCGCCGACGCCGAGCACCTCGCCACCACCGACCCCCACCGCTTCGACCGACCCGTCGAGGCCCGTCGAGGGGACCCCGAGCCGGCCGCCGCCGGACCCGGGCCCCGGAGCAGGAGCCCCCGATGACCGCCATCATCCTCAACGGCCAGCCCCACCGCGTGCCGGCCGACACGACCGTCGTCGACCTCGTCGCCGAGACCGTCGGCCGCGCCCTGGGCCCCGACGGCGCCCCGCTGGACGGCGGGCGCCTCGGGGTGGCCGTGGCCGTGGACGCCGCGGTCGTCCCCCGCAGCCGCTGGCGGCGAACCCCTGTGGCGGAGGGCCAGGCTGTCGAGATCATCACCGCCGTCCAAGGAGGCTGACGTGACCGTCCCGCACCCTGACCTGCGCTCCGAGCCGCACTCCGGCGCGAGCCGCGACCCGCTCGTGCTCGACGGCACCGCGCTGAGCTCCCGGCTGATCATGGGCACCGGCGGCCTCAGCTCGCTGCACACCCTCGAGCAGGCGCTGCTGGCCTCCGGCACCGAGCTGACCACCGTGGCCCTGCGCCGCTACGCGCCCGGCCAGGGCGACTCGCTCTTCGCGATGCTCGAGCGCAACGACATCCGGATCCTGCCCAACACCGCCGGGTGCTACACGGCCCGGGACGCCCTGCTGACCGCCGAGCTCGGCCGCGAGGCCCTCGAGACGGACTGGGTCAAGCTCGAGGTGATCGCCGACGAGGACACCCTGCTGCCCGACGTGGTGGAGCTCCTCGACGCCACCGAGCAGCTCGTGGCGCGCGGCTTCCGGGTCTTCGCCTACACCTCCGACGACCCGGCTGTGGCCCGCCGGCTGGAGGACCTGGGGGCGGCGGCGGTGATGCCCCTGGGTGCTCCCATCGGCACGGGCCTGGGCATCCTCAACCCGCACAACATCGAGCTCATCGCCTCCCGGGCGTCCGTGCCCGTGGTGCTCGACGCCGGGATCGGCACCGCCTCCGAGGCCTCCCTGGCCATGGAGCTCGGCTGCGACGCCGTGCTGCTGGCCAGCGCCGTCACCCGTGCCCAGGACCCGGTGGCGATGGCCACCGCCATGCGCCACGCCGTGGTCGCCGGCCGGCTCGCCGCCGGTGCCGGGCGCATCCCCGCCCGCCGCCACGCCCAGGCCTCCTCGCCGATGGCCGGGCGGATCGACACGGACGCCCCCGAGGACGCGCCGGCCGCCGACCCGGCGGACGTGCCGCGCGGGGACTGGGCACCCGTGGGGAAGCGGCCGTGAGCCCGCTGCCCCCGCTCGTGGAGCCCGGCCCCGAGCTCACCCGCGAGGAGCTCGAGCGCTACGCCCGGCACCTGACCCTGCCCGGGATCGGGACCCTCGGCCAGCGGCGGCTGCGCGGCGCCCGGGTGCTCGTCGTCGGCGCCGGGGGACTGGGCGCCCCGGCCCTGCAGTACCTCGCCGCGGCGGGGGTCGGGACCCTCGGGATCGTCGACGACGACGTGGTGGCGCTGTCCAACCTGCAGCGCCAGGTGGTGCACACGACCGCCGACGTCGGCCGCCCCAAGGCCGTCTCCGCCGCCGAGGCCGTCACCGCGCTGAACCCGCTGGTCACGGTCCGGACCCATCCCGTCCGGCTGGACGCGGACAACGCCGTGGACATCCTCGGCGGGTACGACCTGGTCCTGGACGGCGCCGACAACTTCGCCACCCGGTACGTGGTCAGCGACGCCGCCGCCCTGACCGGCACGCCCTGCGTCTGGGGCTCCATCCTGCGCTTCGAGGGCCAGGTCAGCGTCTTCTGGGCCGGGCACGGGCCCACCTACCGGGACCTCTACCCCGAGGCCCCGCCGGACGGGGAGGTGCCCAGCTGCGCCGAGGGAGGCGTCTTCGGCATGCTCCCCGCCACCGTCGGCGCGGTCATGGTCACGGAGGCCGTCAAGCTCATCACCGGCACCGGGGAGCCGCTGCTCGGGCGGGTGCTGCTGCACGACGCGCTCGCGATGACCTGGCGCGAGATGCGCCTGGCCCCGGACCCCGACGCCGCCCCGGTCACCGCGGTGGCCCGGCCCGCGGCGGTCTGCGCGCTGCCCGGCGCGGACCCTGCCGAGACTGTCGGGGCGGCCGAACTGGCCCGGCTGCTCGAGCGCCGGGAGCGTGGGGAGGCGTCCTTCACCCTGGTGGACGTGCGCGAGGACTGGGAGCGGGAGCTCGTGGCCATCGACGGCGCCGTGCCCGTGCCGCTGCAGGAGATCGTGGACCGCGGGGCGGACGCCCTGCCGCCGGAGGCCCGCGGCGCGGACCTCGTGCTGCACTGCAAGGCCGGGACCCGCTCCGCGACCGCGCTCGCCGCGCTGCGGCCCTTCTACGCCGGGCGGGAGGAGCGGGTCCGCCACCTCGAGGGCGGGGTGCTCGCCTGGGTGGCGCGGGTGGACCCGGACCGGCCGGTCTACTGAGCCGGCGCGTCGCCGCGGGAGGGGCGCCACTCCGTCTCCTCCGCCCCATCGACGATTCCCGCCTGCCCGGGGCACGTGCCGACAGCACTCCAGAAGGAGGTCAGGCGATGCTGGTGCCGAAGAGCAGTCCCAGGGCGTAGGTGGCTCCGGCCGCGCCGAAGCCGATGGCCAGCTGCCGCAGCGCCATCCGCGCCGGTGAGCTGCCGGAGAGCAGGGCCACCACGGTGCCGGTGGACAGCAGCGCCAGGCCCACGGTCGCGGCCGCGACGATCACCGCGGTGGTGCCCTCCAGCCCGAACAGGTAGGGCAGGATCGGCAGGACGGCCCCGGAGGCGAAGAAGCAGAAGCTCGACGCCGCGGCTCCCAGCCCGGTGCCCACCGCTTCGTGCTCATCGACCTCCACCGTGGGCACGGGTCCGGTGTGCTCGGCGTGCTCCAGGTGCGCCCCGCCCAGGACCCGGGCCGCCTTGGCCTCGGCGGCTTCGGGGTCCAGGCCGCGGGCCCGGTAGAACAGGGCGAGCTCGTTGGCCTCGGCGTCGAGCATCGGGACCTTCTGCCGGGTGTCCGCGTTGGGGGTGGAGGCCTCCAGCAGCTCGCGCTGGGACCGGACCGAGACGTACTCGCCGGCCCCCATGGACAGGGCCCCGGCGAGCAGGCCGGAGACCCCGGTCAGCAGCACGACCGCGCTGGACACTCCGCTGGCGCTGATGCCCAGCACCAGCGCCAGATTGGAGACCAGTCCGTCGTTGGCCCCGAAGACGGCTGCCCGGAAGCTGCCGGCCATCCGGTTGCGCCCCCGGGTGGCGAGGGCCCGGACGACCTCCTCGTGGATCTGCTCGTCGGCGGCCATCGCGTCGGTGGCGTGGAGATCGGCCTCGTACGGGGAGCGGGACTCCGCGCGCTGCATCAGGGCCAGGGCGAACACGGAACCGAAGTGGCGGGCGAGGAAGCCCAGGAGGCGGGAGCGCAGGGACCCGCGGCGAGGATGCCCCACCTGGTGGCCGAGGAGCACGACCCAGTGCTGCTCGTGGCGGGCCTCGGCCTCGGCCAGGCCCAGCAGGATCTCGCGCTCCTCGCCGGTGCGGCGGGCGGCGAGGTCGCGGTAGACGGCGGCTTCGGCGCGCTCGTCGGCCAGGTAGCGGCGCCAGCGGCGGATCTCGGCCGGGGTCGGGGCGTGGGGTGCCGGGGTGTCGGAAGGGGTGGTCATCATTCGTCCTCGAGGCAGGGCCCCGGCCGGAGCGACCCCGGGGGCGGGGAGACCTCGGCCGGAGCGGTGTCCGGCCGAAGGTCTCGTTCGCTCGGGCACGCAGGTGCTCGAGTGGCGCGCCGGGTCCCCCGTCCGGGGAGACCAGCATGTCGACACGCCTCTGCATCCACCCGTCGGGTGGCGGGAACTACTCCCCTTCGACACCCCCACCGTATCCAGTTCCGCGCCCAGCCGGTTTCGGTGCACCGAAACCGCGGTGCACCGCGGCAGCGCGGGCCAGCCGGTCCGCGCGTCCATGGCGCCGACCCCGTACACCACTCACGACGACGTGGCCGACTGTGACGTCGTCGTGACACCCGATGACGTCACGCCGGTCACGGTTGGCACGCCACCACCCGGGTCTGGTCCCATGGCAAGCGCCCCATTCAGAGCGGCCGAGAGATCTGGCTCGACGACGCCGCAGCAACCCGCCCTCCCCAGGGGTCAGGGTGCTAACGCCAGAACCGATGGAGATCCCGGATCTGCAGCCGGTCCGTGACGTCAGCCTCCGGGGCCGCCGCCACCGGGCCCGCCCCGGCGCGACCGGCCGACCGGCAATCCTCGGTGCGACCGAGAGGACCACCGCATGACCCCGAGCACGGTCGAGGAGACCACCGCCCATCCCCGCGCCGGCACGGACCTCGCCGCCGGCCTGCCCGGGGACTACCCCGGACTGGCGGAGCACTTCCGGCCGCTGTTCGCGGAGATCGCCGCCGGCTCCCTGGACCGGGACCTCCGGCGCGCGCTGCCCTACGCGGAGGTCCGCCGGCTGGACCGGGCCGGATTCGGTGCGCTGCGCGTCCCGGCGGCCCACGGCGGCCCCGGGGTCAGCATCGAGGACTTCACCCGGCTGCTGGTGGACCTGGCCGAGGCGGACTCCAACATCGCCCACCTCTACCGCTCCCACTCCGGCTTCGTGGAGTCCCTGCGCTTCCTGCCCCGGGAGCTCCAGGAGGTCTGGTACCCGCGGGTGCTGGCCGGGGCCACCGTCGGCAACGCCTCCACGGAGAAGGGCGGCAACGCCCTGGGCACCCTGAACACCGTGCTCACCCGCACCGCCGGAGGGTGGGAGATCACCGGCCGGAAGTTCTACGCCACCGGCTCCGTCTTCTGCGACTACACCCGGGTCTCGGCCGCTTTGGACGGTCAGGACGGGCGCCGCTTCGCCGTCGTCGCCACGGACGCCGAGGGCGTGACGCTCGAGGACGACTGGGACGGCTTCGGGCAGAAGCTCACCGGCACGGGCACCGCGGTCTTCGACCGGGTGCGCGTCCCGGACGACGCCGTGCTGGACCGCACCGCCGGCAGCGCCGAGGCCGTCCACGAGGCCGCCTTCTTCCAGCTGGTCCTGCTGGCCGTGCTGGCCGGCATCGCCCGGGCCGCCCGGCGGGACGCGGTGGAGACCGTCGCCACCCGCCGGCGGACCTTCAACACCGGACTCGGCCTGCCGTTCCGGGAGGACCCGCTGATCCAGGAGGCCACCGGGCGGATCTCCGCCAAGGTCTTCGCCGCCGAGGCCACCGTCCTGCACGCCGCCCGCGCCCTGGACGCCGGCATCGCCGCCGCCGCAGCGGCCGGCGCCGACCGGCCGGACTTCACCGGCGCCCTCCCGGCGGCGCTGCACGAGTCCGAGATCGCTGTGGAGCACGCCCAGGTCACCGTGCCGGAGCTGGCCCTCGGCGCGGCCCAGGACCTGTTCCTCACCGTGGGCGCCTCCGCCACGTCCACGGCCAAGGGCCTGGACCGGCACTGGCGCAACGCGCAGACCGTGGCCACCCACAACCCCATCGCCTTCCGCGCCCGGGCCCTCGGCGACTACCTGGTCAACGGCACCCTGCCGGAGGGCCTGAACGCCATCGGGGACGCCAAGACCGATGTCACGACCGATGCCGCCCGAACCCCAGGAGCCTGACGCATGAGCACCACGACCACGGCGGCCCCGGGCCGCAGCAGCATCGTCCACGGCAAGAAGCGCGTCCTGGCCTCCGCCTTCGCCGGGACCACCATCGAGTGGTACGACTTCTACCTCTACGGCACCGCCGCCGCGCTGGTCTTCAACGTCCAGTTCTTCCCCATGGCCACCGAGCTCGGCGGCATCGTGGCGTCCTTCGCCACGCTCGCGGTCGGCGTGATCGCCCGGCCCCTGGGCGGGATCATCGCCGGGCACCTGGGGGACCGGATCGGCCGCAAGGCCCTCCTGGTGGCCTCCCTGCTGCTCATGGGCGTGGCCTCCACCCTCATCGGCCTGCTGCCCACCTACGACGTGATCGGCTGGTGGGCCGTCGCCGGGCTCGTGGTCCTGCGCATCCTCCAGGGCCTGTCCGCGGGCGCGGAGTGGGGCGGCTCCGCGCTGCTGAGCGTGGAGCACTCCCCGGCCCGGCACCGCGGGTTCTTCGGGTCCTTCACCCAGATCGGCTCCTCCGCCGGCATGCTGCTGGCCACCGGGGCGTTCTTCATCGTGCAGAACGTCATGGGCGAGGAGCAGTTCGCCGCCTACGGCTGGCGCATCCCCTTCCTGCTCTCGGCCCTGCTGGTGATGGTGGGCCTCTGGATCCGCCTCGGCGTGGCCGACGCCCCGGAGTTCCTGGAGCACCGGGCCTCGGGCAGCGTGGCCAAGGCCCCCCTGCGGGAGCTGCTGGTCCACCACCGCCGCCCGGTGCTGATCACGATCGGCCTGCGCCTGGCCCAGAACGCCGTCTACTACCTGGTGACGGTCTACATGCTGACCTATCTGCGGGACGTGCGCGGGGACAGCGCCGCGGGCGTGACCGCCGTGATGATCGCCTCGGCCATCGGCCTGTTCTCCACCCCGTTCTGGGCCTGGCTGTCCGACCGGGTGGGCCGCAGGGTCGTCTCGGTGACCGCCTACGCGGCGATCGGCGTCTTCGGCTGGGTACTGTTCGCCTTCCTGGGCACCGGCCCGCTCGCGCTGCTGCCGCTCGTGGTGATCCTCGGCATCAACCTCGTCCACGACGCGGTCTACGGACCGCAGGCGGCCTGGTTCGCCGAGCAGTTCCCCGTGCACGTGCGGTACTCGGGCGTGAGCTTCGGCTACCAGGTGGGCACCGTCCTGGGCGGCGGGCTGATGCCGATGATCGCCGCCCTGCTCTTCGCCGCCGGCGGGGACACCCCGTGGCTGATCGCCGGCTACCTCTCGGTGCTGTCCGTGCTCTCCGTCGTCGCCGCCCTGGTCGCGAAGGACCCCGCCCGCGAGCAGCGCGGCACCGAGCTCACCGATCTGCACGCCGGCCGGACCGCGGCCTCCCCGACCGGCGCCGCGAGCGCCACCGAGACCATCCCCGAGAGGACCACCGTATGAGCCGCCCCCTGCTGCTGAACGCCTTCGACATGATGGTGCCCGTGCACCAGTCCCCGGGGCTGTGGCGCCACCCGGAGGCCGGGGTCACGCACTTCGACACGCTCGAGTACTGGACGTCCCTGGCCCGCACCCTCGAGGAGGGCGGCTTCACCTCGCTGTTCCTGGCGGACGTCCCCGGCGTCTACGACGTCTACGGCGGCGGGACCGAGGCCACCGCCCGCGGGGGAGTGCAGTGCCCGGTGCTCGACCCGCTCGTGGCGGTGCCGGCCATGGCCGCGGTCACCGAACGGCTCGGCTTCGGGGTGACCGCCTCGGTCACCTACGAGGCCCCCTATCTTCTGGCCCGCACCTTCGCGACCCTGGACCACTTCACCCGCGGCCGGGTGGCGTGGAACGTGGTGACCTCCTACCAGGACTCCGCCGCCCGGAACCTCGGCATGGACCGGCAGATCCCGCACGACGAGCGCTACGACCGCGCCGACGAGTACATGGAGGTCATGTACAAGCTCCTCGAGGGCTCCTTCGAGCCCGGAGCGGTGAAGGCCGACGCCGGCGCCGGGGTCTTCGTGGACCCGGACCTGGTGCACCCCATCGGCCACGAGGGCACCTGGTTCTCCGTGCCCGGCCAGGCACTGACCCACCCCGGCCCCCAGGGCACCCCGTTCCTGTTCCAGGCCGGCGCCTCCCGGCGCGGACAGCAGTTCGCCGTGGACCACGCCGAGGCCATCTTCTTCATCGGCAACACCCCGCAGCTCGTGCGCCGGTGGACCGACGGCGTCCGGGCCGAACTGGCCGCGCAGGGACGGGCCGAGGACACCGTGAAGACCTTCACCATGGCCACCGTGGTGGTCGCCGAGACCGACGAGGAGGCCCAGGCCAGACTCGACGGATATCGCCGGCACGTGGACATCGAGGGGGCCCTGTCCCTGTTCGGTGGCTGGACCGGGGTCGACCTGGCCGGGGCGGAGCCTGACGCGCCGCTCGAGTACGTGGCCACCGACGCCAACCAGTCCGCGCTCGCGGCGTTCACCTCACTGTCCCCGGACCGGACCTGGACGGTGCGGGACCTCGCCGAGTTCGTGGCCATCGGCGGCCGCGGGCCCGTCATCGCCGGGGCCCCCGGCACCGTGGCGGACGAGCTCGAGTGCTGGCGCGAGGAGGCTGGCGTGGACGGCTTCAACATCTCGGCGGCCGTGCGGCCGGCGGACCTGGAGCGGTTCACCACGATGCTGTCGCCGGAGCTGCGGCGACGGGGCCTGCTGCCGGACCCCGGGACCCTCCCCGCCGGCAGGACGCTGCGGGAGGCCCTGGCCGGGGCCGGCCCGCGGCTGGCCGACGACCACCGCGGGGCGTCCTTCCGCCGGTGACCGCCGGGCCGTCGGGCTCACCGCCCGACCGGTCCCGGACAGCCGTCCGCCGTCCCGGCTGCTCGGAACGAAGCGCTCCTGCCCGGGAGAGGGCAGGAGCGCTTCACTGCGCCGAGGCGCAGCGGATGACCCCCGACCGCCGGGGAACGGATCATGGGGGTCGCCGCACCGGCGTGGGGGCCGGTGCCTCCCGAAAACTACCAGACGGTAATGTCATGGCCGACCACACTGTGCAGATGCATGGAGATGGGCCGCAGGTGCCGAGTGCCTCCCCGAGCCCACCACAGGTGCCGGCATCGACGGCGGCGGAACGGGTGTGGGCGGGGGGTGTCGACGCCGGTGACGACGTCGACGACCTCTCGCAGATCGGTCAGACTGGACATCGCGCTGTCTCCGTGCCGGAACGGGGGCGTGGTTCCGATCCTGGGCGGAGACTCGGCAGGGCTGTGACGGGGCGGGCCCGCCGACGCCAAGCGGTCGCTCCGGTTGGCACGATCGCCACGAGGGCCGCTGACGGTTTCGAGAGTGGCCGCTGAGATGTCGGCGCCGGGAAGAGGAGTGTCCTGCTGATGACCCACCAAGCGCAGGAGTACGACGTCATCGTTGCCGGGGGCGGACTTGCCGGGCGCAGCCTCGCCTATTTCCTGAGTCGGGAACCAGGGCTGACCGGGACGCGGATCCTCATCATCGACGACGCCGAGGATCGATACCCGCACCGTTCCCTGATCTACTGGCACGACGGCGCCCTCCCCTTGCCCCTGCCTCCCGCGGCCACGTTCACGAGCCTCGCGGTTGACGCAGGACCTGCCCAGCGGGTCCTGCCGCTCAGGCGCCACCGCCTGTGCCTCACCTCGTCGCGGGCCGTTTTTCGGTGCCTCGACGACGTCATCGACGCCAACCCTCACATCACCCGTCTCGACGCACACGTCTCTCGAGTGCGGGCCCGCGCCGACTCGGTGGCGGTGTCCCTCTCCGACGGCCGGCTCTTCACGGCGTCCCACTGCTTCGACAGCACCTGGCCCCCCGTCGGGATCAAGGCACCACTGCTCATGTCGGGCGAGGTTCGACGGGTGCGAACTGAGCATGATTCCTTCGACCCATCGATTGCCACCTTCATCGACTTCCGGTCCGGTGAAGACGACCCCGTGCATTTCCACTGCGTCCTGCCGATCTCAGCCCGAGAAGCCCTCGTCGAAGTCACCCGGATCATGCCGGGGGAGGCTTCGAGCCCGGAATTCTCGTTCGAACAGGCCACGTCGGCTTATCTGCGCGAGGTGTGGGGCGTGAACAGATTCTCCTCGTTGTCCGTGGAACGGGGCTCCATCCCCCTGGGCGTCCGGCCCAGTTCTCCCCGCGGCCGCCATGTGCGCATCGGATCTCCCTCCGGAGTCGTCAAGGCCACCACTGGATACGGCCTCACCCGAATCCTTCACCAGACCCGGCACATCGCTTCCACGCTGGCGTCCACCGGGTCACCTGAGACTCCCCGGCCGTCCCCGCGCTTCCGTTGGTACGACAGGCCCGTGCTCAAGATGTGGAGGCACGATCCTGAAAGCGCGTTGCACGTCATGAAAGCCGCGTTCGCCTCGGGCGATGCTGATCTCGTCCTCGATTTTCTCGACGAGCGCACCACCTTCGCAGAGGAACGGGGGCTGCTCGGGTCCATGCCGGTCACGAGGCTCCTGCAGCCACGCCTGTGGATCTGAGCCCGTCGTCGGAACTCTCCGTCCGGGCGAACCGGCACAACCTGTCTTCTGCGCGCGACAGCAACTGCTTCGACGCAGCAGGCAACAGGATGATGCGGGAGTCCAGGTCCTGGTCGACCGCCAGACCCACTTCCGAAACGTCTCGCCCACCGGTGAGATGCGCAAGGGCGGGCGCAGTCTCCTGGCGTGGAAGCGAAGCACGTGAGGCGGTGCTGATCCGGGCGAACAACTGCGCAGCCCTCGCCGCGCTTCGTGCGCCGGAGCGAATGCCGCCACGAAGCATGCACCGAAGACCACCCCGGAACGGCCACATCCACAGGACCCGGGTCTTCTGGGGTTCAGCGACATGACGATCCGTGGCGAAATGTGGCGGCGGAAGGCGGCCGGTAGCCCATGGCCCGGGCAGGTGCGTATGTTCCCCTACTAACTGCACGACTCCGGGGCTCGTCCCACGACGGCGCGGGATCGTTCACTCTCACATCAGTCGAGATCCGAGGAGGCCGCATGGCCACGACACCCACCCTGACCGAGCGTCTGGCAGCAGGTCCTGTGATCTGCGCGGAGGGCTTCCTGTTCGAACTGGAGCGGAGGGGATACCTCAGCGCCGGTGAGTTCGTACCCGAGGTCGCCCTGGAGTACCCGGAGGCCCTGCGCGCGCTGCACGTGGACTTCCAGCGCGCCGGATCGGACATCGTCGAGGCATTCACCTACAACGGACACCGCGAGAAGATGCGGGTCATCGGCAAAGAGGATCTGCTCGAACCGCTCAATCGATCCGCACTGAAGATCGCCCGAGGCGTTGCCGATGCCCGTCCCGGTGACCTGATGGCGGGAAACATCTCGAACACCAACATCTGGGATCCGTCCGACCCGGGCAGCCAGGCCAGCGTGCGGGCGATGTTCGAGGAGATGGTGGGGTGGGCGGTCGAGGAGGGGGCCGACCTGATCGTCGGGGAGACCTTCTACTACGCCGGTGAGGCACTCGCCGCCCTCGACGTGGCCCAGAGGTCCGGGCTGCCCGTCGTCATCACCCTCGCTCCGATGGCCTTCGAGGAGATGGCGGACGGCATCGGCGTGGTGGAGACCGCGCAGCGCCTCGAGCAGGCCGGAGCAGATGTCGTGGGCATGAACTGCTTCCGGGGCCCGGAGACGATGATGCCGTGGGTGCGGCAGATCCGCGAGGCGGTCTCGTGCCACGTGGCTGCGCTCCCGGTGCCGTACCGGACGACGAACGCCGAGCCGACCTTCTTCAACCTCAGCGACCCGCGGGCCAGCGTGGCCTCTCCGCACCACCGGGCGTTCCCGACCGCGCTGGACCCGCTGGCCACCAACCGGTACGAGATCAGGCGTTTCGCGGAGGAGGCCCTCGAGCTCGGTGTCCACTACCTCGGTGTGTGCTGCGGGGCTTCTCCGATGCATGTCCGTGAGGTCGCCGAGGCCGTCGGGCGTGTGACCGAAGCAAGCCGGTTCTCCGAGCGGATGGAGAACCACTTCATGTACGGCAGCAACGACCGTCTCCCCGCGCACATCGTGGAGCTGGGTGACCGCGCCTGACCAGAGGCGGGCCACAGGCCGGCGCCGAGGTGCGGGTCCCGATCCGATGCATCCGCACCTCGGCGCCTCCGTCTGCATCAACGGGGGTGGGTGGTGAGATACCGATACGACAGCCGACGTCCGGCCGATGGAGCCATCACATGACGGTGAAGCACTCGGTGGCCGAGCCCGTCGCTCCTCTTGAGGGGGCGGCCACCGTGAGATCGCTCGAGTGCCCCCCACAGCACCCTCGACAAGACCCCAGCATGAAGATCGCTCCTCATGCTGTCGGCCCTGCCGGGCTGCTCGGCGCAGCCCCGTCCGAAGCACCCCCGGACCTGATGCGGACCCTGCTGCAGACGGTGACCACCCCTCTGCTCGCCCCGATGCGGACGCGGTGGGCGGAGCCGAGGGAGCAGGCCAGCTCCCGAGCTGGTGGCGCAACGCATGGGATGCGAGACGTCTCGTCCGGAAAATTTGCGCCCGCATGTTTCCGCGGATCCGGGTGTCTCGCATCCTTGTGCTTTATCCATGCCGATAGAATTTGATACTCAACGTTGGTTGCGAGACAGATGAGGTGGACTTGGGCAAGCTGATCGGCTACGCGCGAGTGTCGACACGGCAGCAGGACGCAGACCGTCAAGTGCATGACCTCCTGGCCGCAGGCGTGCGGCGCGATGACATCTACATCGACCATGGAGTGTCTGGAGGACGCGCGTCACGCCCGCAGTTCGACCGTGCCGTGGCTGCGCTGGAGAAGGACGACACATTGGTGATCACCACGCTGGATCGCCTGGGGCGGTCGACACAGAACATGCTGGCCTTCGCCGCGGCGCTGCGGGGAAGAGGTGTCGGTCTACGGGTACTCAACCTCGGCGGGGGAGATGTGGACACCGCGACCCCGATGGGGTCCATGGTCTTCACGGTCATGGCGGCGCTGGCGCAGATGGAACTGGAAATCAAGCGGGAGCGGATCACTGATTCGGTGGCCAAACGCCGGGCCGCCGGCAAGGACCTGGGCGGGCGCCGTCAGACTTTCACTGACTCCCAGATCCGCAATGCCCTGCGACTGATCGAGGGCGGGGAGCCGGCCACCCAAGTGGCCAAGGACCTCGGCATGTCCCGCGCGACCTTGTACCGGCGGATCCGGGAGCTACCGCAAGCGACGACCATCTGAGGCCGTCGTCGCCGGTGGACATCGTGGTGCGTATGACGCACCTGAGCGGGCTTTTCATCGCACGGGGTAAACGGGCATGACAACCACCCCCGGTTGCCTGAGCTCCGCGTGGGCGCATCCGGGCCCGCTCGAGGTCCCTCCAGCGCGCGCCATGTGCCGCGCTTGGGACACGCCCTCGTGAAGCCCCTGTACCCGAAGCTCCTCCACCCCCATTGCCGCCAGCGGTGTCGCATCCAAGCCGTAGTCCTGTCGGGCCACTGAGCGACACTGGGAACATGACCGAGATGAGTGCCGTAGAAGCGCGGAAGTTCTGGAAGGCGTTGGTGGATAACGCATCTGCACTGATTTCGGACGCCCACGTCTTACTCGCCGCCGAGTCATACGGACGCGCCAGGTCGCTTACCGTTTTGGCGCAGGAGGAGCTGGGCAAGGCGCTGTGGATCTACGAGACCTTCGAACAGGCTTGGAGCGAGGGCGACGACACGCCCCTCGTTGTGAGCGCGCTCAAGCAGTACGGGTGCAACCACACGAAGAAGTACTTGCAAGCCGTCGTGTTCGGCGACGAGCTCGCGTCCTTCTGGGGTGACTACAGCGCGATGTCGGGCAATTGGCGGGACGCTGAATCCTGGGAGGAAGCCCGGGAACGAAGGAAGCAGGAAGCTGCAGCTGCCGCGGTCGAGGCGAACAATTCCAAGAAGCGTGGCTTTTACGTGGACCGCGACAGCAACGGCGCCGTCCTGTCGCCCACGAGCATCGATGTTGGGACCATCGCCGAGGACCTCCAGACTGCCGCGCAGGTTGTTGAGATGCTACTTATTCGCGACCACAGCCGGATGAAGTTAGAAGCAGTCACCTCGTACGACAGCACCCGCGAACAGCAGCGCCGTCTATTGCCGGTCTCTCACCCTGAGGACTGGGCGGCAGCTTCCGAGGGCTTCAGGAATGAACGGCCACTCGGTCACCCCGACGCGAATCAGGAACAGGAACGCGACGCCTGAAAGGGGAGGGCCAGCATGTCGTGGGACTGCTGACACTTCAGTTGGCCGGCCGAATTGCAATTGGGGTTCAATGTCTGAAACCAGATCTCAGATGTTGACTGCGACGTGGGAGCGGCCGGGTCTGACGCTCTGCGTGTGGGTCGCTCTATCTGGCGACCATTCATCTAGCATCAGGCTATGACCCCACGGCGGACGGATATGAGTGGCTTCGTCACGGCGCTTGTGCCCATGCTCTCGCGGAGCCTGGCCGAGGAGTTCAATGTCTTCCGGGTGATGCACCACGGCACCCACGAGAAGCAACTCTCCAACGTCTTCGCCTGGTTGCTGGCCGCCGATGCGACACATGGACTCGGAGATGCCTTCCAGCGCATCTTCCTCGAGAGGATCAACGCCGATCCGCTGATCGACAAGCAACTGCCTTCGACCGGCTACCGAGTGGCCCAGGAAGTCGACACCAGAAGGGACGAGGAAGCCGCTGGCGGCCAGGTCGGCATGGACATCGCCGACATCGTCCTCTCGCGACAAGATGCCGCCGTCGTCATCGAGAACTACTGGACCTCCGATGGACACTGTCACGGCTACCACCGGTACCTCGCCCACGCTGTCGGGCGCGGGAGAGCGGCCGCAGTCGTTCTGCTCTGCCACCGGCGCGAGGCCCACCGCCAGCGATGTGGCTGGGAAGAGGCTGTTGTCGTCACTTACGCCGAGGTCCTGGGGGATCTTCACGCACACGTCGATCGCGATCCGGCGTGGCGTCGGCGGCATCCTGATCAGTTCTTCTTCATCCAACAGATGATTCGTCAATTTGTGGAAGGCCCGGCGGCAGTGAACCTCGACGACCAGATCTCCTTCATCAAAGCCATGTGCGAGACCGGGGAGTCTGCACGTTACGGGTACCAGGCGCAGGATCTTGCGGCCCAGGAGTTCGCCGACCTCGTCGCCGAGCACGCGCGGCGGCAGATGGAGGACAGCCGCAAGACCCTTGCCAAGGCGAAGACCGGGCTGCAGGGTTTTGCACGGACCACGCTGACGGATCAGGTGAACGAGAAGGTCGAGAGGGGGCAGGTGCAGAAAGTCGAGGCGAATCTCAAGGGAATATGGCAGTGGTGCGTCGTTCTGCACCGCGCTGATGCGCAGCCGACGATCCTCCTCGTGTTCGGGCCCACTGCCGTCGTGGAGAACGAGAGCGCGCCAGAGCCGGTGTCCGACCCTGACTACTCGCGAGTGTTCGTGACGCTCAAAGCCGCGGGCCAGCAGGGCCTGAAGCGGATCGTGCAGACAGACGTCAGCCTCGAAGAGGCCATCAACGGGCTGTCTCAGGACGATGACCGTCTGCGAGACGCCGTGCTGGCGGTGACATCCGGAGGCTGACGGGAACTGGGGTGTTTCCGCCTGAGGTGCAGCCCGCTGCCGATCTGCTCGTGCGAACAGTCATGATCCGATCGGCCTGCGTGTGTCCAACCACTCGCCCAACCCGGAGAGGTTGGCATGTGCCGGAACGGGGACTGCCCGATAAACGGTGTGTGAGCGCCTGGTTTACGTAAGGCCTATTAGCGGCGGACCACGTTGCATTGTGGGTACGGCAAGGCGCGCAAGGGGTGGTGTGTCCCTGCGCGCCTTGCCGTATGTCCCTGTGGGGTCGTGGTGCTGTCTCAATCGAGGATGGCCACGGCGCGGGTCCAGCCGGCGGAGGCGGCGTGGATCTTCACCGGGAAGCAGGAAATGGTGAAGCCGGTGGCCGGCAGGGCCTCGAGGTTGTGCAGTTTCTCGATGTGGCAGTACCCGATGTCCCGGCCTGCCCGGTGGCCTTCCCAGATCAGGGACGGATCATGGGTCTGGGCGTACTTCTGGGCGGTGTAGGTGAACGGAGCGTCCCAGCTCCAGGCGTCCGTGCCAGTGACCCGGACGCCTCGTTCGAGCAGGTACAGGGTGGCTTCGCGTCCGATACCGCAGCCCTTGCCGACGTAGTCGTCGTGACCGTACCGGGTCCCGGCACTGGTGTTGACCACCACGATGTCCTTGGGCTGGAGCTCGTGCCCGATCCGTTCCAGCTCCTGGGCCACGTCCGGGGCGGTGACCACGTAGCCATCGGGGCAGCGGCGGAAGTCCAGCTTCACACCGCGGGCGAAGCACCAGTCCAGGGGCACCTCGTCGATGGTGATCGCCCGTTGCCCGTGGTCCATCGTCGAGGCGTAGTGGTACGGGGCGTCGAGGTGGGTGCCGTTGTGGGTGGTGATGTGCACCCGCTCGAGGGCCCAGCCCTCCCCATCGGGCAGGTCGGATCGTTGGGCCCCGGGGAAGAACCGCAGCATGTCCTCGTAGGTCTGGGTGTGGTCGTAGTACTCGATCTCGGGCAGGTGCCCAGGTGGGTCGGAGGCGATGCCGGCCTGCAGCGGCACCGACAGATCGATGATCTCGCCCATGGCCGGGGTCACCCCTGCCCGTGGCCGGCGTAGGGGTTGAGCAGCTGCGCCCGCAGCTCCTCGGACACCCCCTGCTCGGTGCCCGCCAGCCCGTCGGCCAGGGGGAAGGCCTCGTTCATGGAGTCGGGCATGGCCCCGTTGCGGTAGAAGTTCACCGATCCGGTGGAGGGCTTCCAGGTGTTGGCCTGCCAGTCGGGCACGTAGTTGCGGTAGCCCCCGGAGTTGACCTCCACGCGCAGCCCGGAGGGATCACGCAGGTAGAGGTAGCTCTGCTCGCCGATGCCGTGGATCGAGGGGCCGTACTCCATCGGGGTGCCGTGCTCCATCATGACGTCGGCGGTGCGCAGCAGATCTTCGTGGGTGTCGACCCAGAAGGCGATGTGGTGCACCCGTCCGGGGCGGTCGGAGGTGTCGATGACGATGCCCAGGTCGTGGGACTTCTCGTTGGTGGTGATCACGGAGAACACCGAGATCGGGGCGTCGTCGAGCTCGGTGCGGGCCATGATGCGGAAGCCCAGCGTTTGGGAGTACCACTGCGCGAACCCGTCGACGTCGGAGCTGGCGATGGTGACGTGGTCCAGGAAGCGCGGGGCGGCGGCGTGGTTGCTGCGCTTCTCGGGACGGTCGGGGTAGTTCGAGGCGAACTCGGGTTCGGCGGTGTACTTCTCCACCTCCCACACCAGCTTCATGGTGTGACCGTAGGGTCCGGTGAAGGTGTAGGAGCGGCCGTGACCGTGACCTGCCTCGGACCAGGTCCCCTGCACGCCGGCGGCCTCCACCTTGGCGGCGGCTGCCTCGAGGGCCTCGGGAGAGGTGGTGCGCCAGGCCATCACGGCCAGGCCGGTGTGGGGGCCTTCGGTGATGACCAGGCTGTAGCGGTCGTAGTCGCCCCAGCAGCGCAGGTAGACGGAGCCGTTGATGCGGTCCACGATGCGCAGGCCGAACTTCTCCACGTAGAAGGCGGCCGAGGCCTCCACATTGGCGGTGGTGATCTCCAGGTGGGCGATGTGGGCCAGGAGCTTTTCCATGGTCTTCCTCCAGCGAAACGGTGATGTGGGTAGGAAAGGGGTGGGGCAGGACGTGCGGGGTCAGAGGTTCTCGGCGACCCAGTCGGAGATGTAAGAGGTGGCGATGGACATGTTGTCGGCGCTGACGTGCTCGGCCCCGCCTTCTTCGGCGGTGAAAATCCGCAGCTCTCGTTTGGGGCTGGCGGTGGCCGCCTCGTACTGGGCGTAGGCGTACTCCAGGGGGATCTGCCGGTCGTTGGCGCCGTGGGTGACGAGGAAGGGCACCTCGATCTTCTCGACGACACCTTCCAGGCTCATCTGGGGGGCGAAGGCCATGAAGCTGTCCATGGAGTCCTTGCCGAAGACCCACTGAACGTGGTCCCAGTAGTGCGGAACGGGGTTGGCTCCTTCCTTGGCCTGGCGGCGTTTCTGCATCTCGCCCCAGTTGTAGTTCGCGCCCCAGGCCACGCACAGGGCGAAGCGCTTCTCGAAGGCCGCCGCCCGCGGGGCGTAGTAGCCGCCCAGGGACCAGGCCATGACCCCGATCCGGGTGTTCTCAACCTCGGGGCGGGTTTCCAGGTAGTCCACGACCGGCCCGGACCAGCGCTCACTGTTGGCGTAGCCGGTCAGTCCCTGCAGCCGCAGGGCTTCCCCCACCCCGGGGTGGTCGACCATGAGGGTGTTGATGCCGCGGGCGGCCAGTTCATCGGCGATCCCGGAGCCGTAGATCATTTCCTTGGTGCTGTCCAGGCCGTTGTAGTGCACCATCGTGGGTGCAGGACCCTCGACGCCCTGGGCGCGCACGAACAACCCGGGAAGAGTGGTGCCCTCGTAAGGGATCTGCACCCGCTCACAGTTGCGCTGCCCGCAGGTGATGGCCAGCTCGAAGGTCTCGAGCATCTTGCGGTAGGCCTCTTGGCGGGGGGCGAAGTGGCGGCTCTGCTGGCGTTCGGCGGTGAGGTAGTAGACCGAGGCGCGTTCGTACTTGCGGGCCGCGCTGAGGTCGTGGCCAGCGGCCTGGTCCCGCCGGGCCAGCTCCACCAACCGGTCCGCCCGGGCGCACCAGGCCTGGAAGAAGGCCTCGGTGCCCTCGTCGTCACCGCCGGCGGAGACCTCCAGGAGGGGACGGCAGATCTCGTCGATCTCGGTGATGTGCCCGCCGGTGTTCAGCGCGATGTTCGTCGCCAGATTCCACACGTAGTTGGTCGGGAAATACTCATACATCAGGAACGGTCCCCTTGGGTCGGTGTCGTGGTCAAAGCTGGCCCCAGCGGGTGCAGAACAACCGGGGGCCGGATCGTGGAATGCAGGGTGCCCAGAGCCTCGACGGCCACCTCCACCTGGTCCCCGGGGCGCAGCCAGGGGTAGGCGCCGGTGCCGTGGACGCGGGAGAGCTCGAGAATGCAGCCGGTGCCCACGGTGCCGCTGCCGATCACATCGCCGGTGCGCAGCGTGGTCCCGCGCGAGGCGTAGGAGATCATCTGCGGGAAGGACCAGTACAGATCCGCCCAGTTGCCGGTGCTATAGGTGGTGCCGTTGACGCGCACGCTCATGGACAGGTCGTAGCCGTTGCCGGCCCGGTAGGAAGCCAGCTCGTCCGGGGTGATCAGGTAGGGCCCCAGCGAGGTGGCGGTGTCCTTGCCCTTAGCCGGGCCCAGGCCCACGCGCATCTCCGCCGCCTGCAGATCCCGGGCACTCCAGTCGCACAGGATCGTGTACCCGGCGATGTGCTCCTCGGCCTGCTCGACGGTGAGGTTCGATCCCGGGCGCCCGATCACCGCGGCGATCTCGAGCTCGTAGTCGAACTCCGTGGACCCGGGGGAGACCGCCACGTCCTGTGTGGGCCCGACCACCGCGGCCGGGTTGGTGAAGTAGAAGACCGGCTGCTCGTACCAGACCGGGTCCACGCTGGTGCCCAGGGCGCCCATGGAAGTCACCACATGCTCCTCGAAGGCCATGAAGTCGCGCACCGAGGGCGGGTCCGGAATCGGGGCGAGCACCTGCACCTGGGCCAGGGGCAGCACCTCGTGCGGGTGGCCGCAGGCCTCACGGGCCGCCGCGCTCAAAGAGATCTGACCCTCGGCCAGCAGATCCCGCAGCGACGCATCAGCAGACGGGGCCCGGACGGTGTCCCCGACCAGCAGCCCGGCCCGCGGAGTGGGATCCGCGGCGGAGCGATAGGTAACCCAGCGCATTTGTTAGCTTCCTCACGTTTTAGGTGTTGGTGAGGACACTATGGGCGCTGGATTATTCACTCAATGCTCAGTCTGGAATGGGATCCATCAATGCCGTTGATGTATCGAGTTCGTCGGCGAGCTGGCGGACCTGCTGACGCAACCAGATGTGCCCCGGATCTTCCTGGACCGCGTGGGTCCACACCATCAGCTCCTGGATCGGGCGCAACGGGATCGGGGTGGCCACGGTGCGCAATCCGGCCTGGTCCTGGATGGAGAGCACCAGGCGCCGGTGCAACAAGGTGATCAACCGGGTGCCGTAGAGCAGAAAGGGCGCCAACACGAAGGTCTGGGTGGTGACCTCGACGTTGCGGGAGATCCCCAGGGCATCCAGCTGCTGCTCGGCGATCGAAGGCAGCGGTCCGGCGTTGTAGGCCAGGTAAGGCTCGGTCTGGAACTGCTCCAGAGAGATCTCCGCCCCCACCGTGGGGTGGTCGGTGCCCACCGTGCAGACGTACTCGTCGGTGAACAGCGGCTCGTGCGGGAACTGCAGCTGGGTCGGCAGCACGTCCCGGGGCAGGATCACCAGGTCGGTGGCGCCCTTGCGCAGCTGATCGGCGTAGTCCTCCTGCACCGGGCGGATGTGGACCCGCACGTTCGGGGCCTGGACCGCCAGCCGGCGCAGCAGTGGGCGCAGCAGGACCAGGGCGACGTAGTCGCTGGCGATGACCGAGAAGGCCCGCTGGTCGGTGGTCGGATCGAACCGGCGGCGCACGGCCAGCAAGGCATCAGCATCGGCCAGCAGCTTGCGCACCGGCCCCTCCAGGGACTCCCCCAGGGGGGTGGGTGTCAGTCCGCGGCCGCTGCGCACCAGCAGCGGGTCATCGAACATCCGGCGCAACCGCCCCAGGGCCGTGCTCATCGCCGGCTGGCCGATGTGCTGGCGCTGGGCCGCTTTCGTCACACTGCGTTCGGTCAGCAGCGCGTCCAGGGCCACCAGGAGGTTCAGATCCACGTTCCGCAACTGCGCTGACATGGCACCGGTCCTATCTATCAATCTCATCAATGGTGGGGATCGCAAATCTCCCCGTACCGGCGCGCTCGGGCCCGCCCTAGGGTCAACACCAATGTGTAACGCCCGTCACAGCTTAGGGGAGATCGCCATGATGTCTGTCGAGAAAGTGCTCATCGTCGGAGCCGGGGTCGGGGGCCTGGCCACGGCCACAGCCCTGGGCCAACGAGGAGTCGCCGTTGAGGTCGTGGAAGTCCGCGCCGACAACCACGTGCTGGGGGTCGGCATCAACCAGCCGGCCAACTCCCTGCGAGCCCTGGATGCCATCGGGGTGCTCGAGCAGTGCCTGGCGGCGGGATACCAGTACGACCGCAATGCCTTCTTCGACTGGCAAGGCACCCCCGTGGTGGAGGTGCCCACGTCCATGGGTGATGACCGGATCCCGGCCAACAACGCGCTCTCGCGCAAGGACCTGCAGGCCATTCTGCTCACCGCCGCCACCGAGGCCGGAGCCACCATCACCAACGGGGTCACCGTGGACACCGTCGAGAACGGTCCCGACGCGGTGTCCGTGGGCTTCACCGACGGCCGGACGGCCACCTACGACCTGGTGATCGGCGCCGACGGCTACCGGTCACCGCTGCGCCGGAAGGTCTTCGGGAACCTGGGCGAGCCGCAGTTCACCGGTTACGCCGTGTGGAGGCTGATGCGTCCCCGCCCGCAGGAAGTCACCCACACCATGCTCTTCCAAGGCAATGGCACCAAGGCCGGGCTGATCCCGCTGTCCGAGGACACCATGTACCTCCTGCACGTCACCCCCGAGCCCGGCAACCCCAAGCACGACCCGGCACAGTTCGACACCCTGCTCAAGGACCGCCTGGCCGGCTACGGCGGAATCATCGGGCAGGTGCGCGAGAGCATCACCGGCCCGGAAGGCATCGTCTACAGCCCGCTGAGCGAAGTGTCCCTGCCCGCGCCCTGGTTCTCCGGGCGCACCGTCATCATCGGCGACGCCGCCCACGCCTCGGCCCCCCACCTCACCCAGGGCGCGGCCATGGCACTGGAGGACGCCGTCATCCTCGCCGAGGAACTCCAGAACAAGCCCTCCGTCTCAGATGCCCTGCAGTGCTTCATGGAGCGCCGCTTCGAGCGGGCGAAGCTGGTCCAGGACGTCTCCCACGCCATCCTCTTCGGCGAGATGGCCGTCACCGAGGAAGCACTGCCCCACGCCGTGGAGCACATGCGCGAAGCCCTGCCCGGCCAGATGGCCACAGTCGAGACCCTCCTCAACCAGGCCGCCTGAACCCTCTCCACCCCTTAACCCCACCGCACAGCCCCACATGACCGATATTGCAGGGGCTGCGCCAACCCACTCAACGACCAATCGAGGACTCATGTGTGATGCCGACGAGAACCTGAGCCGCGGAACCCGAAACGGCGGAACAGACAGCGACGCACCTGCCACGCCGGCCTTCGCAGCCTCGCGCCGCTCCCTCCTCAAAACGACCGTGGCACTGGGTGGCGCCGCTTTCACAGCCGGCGCCCTGGGACAGACGACCGTTGCCTCTGCACAGGCGGCCGCCGCCACCCCGAGCGGGGACCGACTGGTCATGCTGGGCGTGGGCGGTGGCCCCGTCGTCGCCCCCGGACAGGCGAAACCAGCACTGGCGCTGGTGGCCAACGGCCGCGTGTACCTCATCGACGCCGGCCTGGACACCACCCGACAGCTGGTCGCTTCCGGGCTGGGCTTCGGGGACGTGAAGCATGTCTTCATCACCCATCAGCACCTGGACCACACCTCCGGTCTGCCCGACCTGGTCCTCCACGGCTGGGCCGGAGGCCGCCCCCCGCTGACCTCCCTTGACCTATGGGGACCCCCCGGAATGTCACGCAAGATCGCCGGCATCCGCACCACCTTCGGCGAGGACATCAACCTGTTCACAGCAGGTGGGATCATCCCCGTGTTCCCCGCGCTGAAGGCCCACGACGTCTCCCTGTCGGCCACCCGGAGAATCACCCGGGTGATGGAAGACGACAACGTCGCCGTCGACGCCACCCGTGTCTTCCACGGCCCTGAAGTCAAGGACGCCTACGCCTACCGGTTCACCCTCAAGCACACCAGCAAGACCGTCGTGTTCTCCGGCGACACCGCCGCCCCGGACCAAAACCTTATCGCCCTCGCCCAGGGCTGCGACGTGCTGGTGCACGAGGCCCAGGACAACACCGCCGTGGACCGCGTCGCCGCCAGCTACCCGCCGGCCCAGGGCGAAGCGCTGCGCAAGCACCTCTACCGATCGCACTCCGATGTGCTGGACCTCCCGGCCGTGGCCAAGGCCGCCCGTGCCAAGAAACTGGTCCTCAACCACTACACCCCCGTCGTCCACCCGGCCGCCACTTGGCTGGCCATAATCCGCCCTGCTGCTGAGAAGGCCGGCTACACCGGCCAGATACTCGCGCCTATGGACCTCGACACAATCACCTTATGAAGTCAGCACGGACTATCGGGACCATCCCCTCCGCTTTACATATGGCCGGTTAGAGTCGCTTTTCTCTGGAGCAATCTTCCTCCGGGGTGCACGGGTGCGTTACTCCACTGTGTTTGCGGTGCCCAGTGGCGAGAACTGTGCGGCGTAGGGGAAGACGAGCTGGAAGAGCAGGATCAGCACGGTTGCCAGGAGGGCGGCGAGCAGCACGATACGCACGGGCCGGGGTCCGGGTAAGTGGTGGTAGATCCAGCGGTACACGGTCATTCCTTGGAGGTGTGGGCGGCCACGATGGTGGCGATCTCGGGTGGGGGGCCGGTCTGGGTGGGGCGCCAGGCGCCGAGTTCGGCGTGGACGATGTAGCGTTCGGCATCCCCGTAGCGGGGGTGGCAGCTGGTGAGGGTGAGCAGCCGCTGCTCCGGTGCGGCCTGGGGGTTCTCCGGGTTGGGTGCGATGACCTGGGTGTGGGTGGGGGCCACGATCTTGTGGGAAATCACGGTGTAGGTGTAGTACCCCTGGGCTGTGCGGAGGTGGATGTGGTCTCCGGTTTCCAGGGTGTGGATCAGGTCGAAGACTTTGCCGTTGGTCTGCCGGTGGCCGGCGAGGGAGAAGTTGCCGGTGTCTCCGGGCATGGCGGTGTCGGGGTAGTGGCCGATCCCGAGGGTGTCGAGCACATCAGGACCGGTGCCTTCGATGACGGGGCGGGCGTAGTCGGGGCCGAAGCGGGGGATGTAGATGATGCCGATGTCCTGCCCGTAGGCCGGTGCTGTGGCCACGACGGGGTCCCCGCCGGTGCTGGTGGCGTCCAGAGCACGTTGAGGCTCGTTGAAACGCTCGGTCATTTCGGCGACGGCTTGTTCGTGAACGCTGTTGGCTTCGATGTTGGTCCACCACAGTTGCCACAGCAGGAACAGCCCCAACAGTGCCCCCACGGTGATCAACAGTTCCCCTGCCAGGTGTGTCATCGAAAGGCTGGGGTTCTGGGGGCGGCACCGGGCGGTGGGGTCCATGGGCGGGGTCAGCGTTGTTGGCCGGGGCGTTGGTTGCCGAGCACGGTGAACTCCAGGGTCGTGGAGGTTCCTTGGGCTTCGGTGGGGCTGGAGTCGGGGCGGCGGAAGGTGAAGCGCAGGTGGCTGGTGGCCCCGGGTGTGGTGGCGGCGGTGGTGCTGAGGTCGGTGCGCCCGGTGACGGGCCGGTCCGGTGCCAGGGTGGTGGTGATCCCGGGGCAGGCGGTGTTCTGCCCCGTGCCGGCCCAGGGCAGGGAGCATTCTTCCAAGGCCATCTGGATGCCGTCGGAGGGGTTGGTGGGGGCGGAGTCGGTGCCGGTGTAGGCCAGTTGCATCTCGGTGACGGGCACGGTGCCTTGGTGGTCGAGGTTCACCAGTTGCTCAGTGGATTCCCCGGGGTACAGCGGACCGATCTGCAAGGCCAGAGGCAGGAGCCCGGTGTCGTCCCACTCCAGGTCGACGGCCCCGGAGGCCACGGAGGCGGTGCTGGTGTCGGCGGCGGTGAAGACCGCCCACGCGGTGCCGCCCACCACCAAGGTCCCGGCCAGCGTGGCGGTCAAGGCCATGCGCCGGAACCGGCGCGGTGGGCTGGATTCGGGGGAGGAGGGAGCAGGAGAAGTCATGGTCGGGTGTCCGTGGTGGTACGGCCGGTGGTGTCGCCGGCAGCCGGATGAGGGGTCGTCTCGACCGGAGGGGTGTCCGGGGTAGGGGTCTCCGAGGTGGGGGTGGGGCGTCGCCAGATGTGGATCATCGCCCAGGTGGCGATGAGTGCGCCTCCAGCGCCGAAGGCGATCATCCGGGTGGTGGGCTCGGACAGGCTCAGGACGGGCCATCCGGCGTAGGGGATGACGGTGTGCTGTTCCCATACGGAGGTCTCATCGAGCACGAGGATCCAGGGGTCGGGTCCGGGGTTGTTGTCGCCGGCGGTTCTCAGGAACAGTTTGTCCGGGCTCCAGTCGTCGATGGTGGCGGCGGCCTCGGGGCCGTAGCGGTGGGTGACGCGGTGGATGACCGGGCGGCGGGATTCGTCCGGGGCGGTGAAGACGATGACGTCTCCGGCCTCGACGGCCGCAGCCGGGGTGGGGGTGACGATCGCGAGGGAGCCTTTGGGCATGTCCGGGGCCATGGAGTTGGAGAGCACCGGGACGAAACGGGCGGTGCCGGTGGCGGTGAGCACGAACAGGGTCACCGCGATTACCGCTGCCAGGCCCAGCAGCACCCCGGTGAGCCGGTTCAGGAATTGGCCCGCAAGGGCGGGGACCCCGCTCATGGGCTGTCCTGGGCTCGAGTGCGGCGGGCGACGCCCAGCAGGATGGCTCCCAGTGCCATGGCGGCAATCGCCCCCAGGGCGGCGGCCAGGAGGTTGCGCCCGGTCTGGGCCAAGGACTCACCCGGGCCGCCCCCGGTGGCGTCGTGGCCGGCCGCGGCACCGGGGCCGTTGCCGGTGTGTGTCCCGGACCCGACCGGCCCGTCGGCGGCGGGGGCATCGGTGACCCCGGTAGGGCCGGGATCTGGCCACCCCGCACCCGGGTGCGGCGTCGGACTGTTGCCGGGGGTGGCCGGGGTCGGGGTCGGCGGGCCGGGTTGGGGTGAGGCGCTTCCATCCGGAGTCTCGGGGGTCTCCGGTGTGGGCCCGGGGGTGGGCTGGTTCGGGCACGGGGTGGGGGTGCCGGTGGTGGCGAAGCGGG
This sequence comes from Kocuria sp. NPDC057446, assembly GCF_042802875.1. Classification (NCBI taxonomy): domain Bacteria; kingdom Bacillati; phylum Actinomycetota; class Actinomycetes; order Micrococcales; family Micrococcaceae; genus Kocuria; species Kocuria sp. NPDC057446. The sequence continues at coordinate 26,299 of NZ_JBHVDI010000006.1, forward strand.
CCCGCAGTTGCCCGTCGGTGAGTTCGAAGTCGTTGCCGGCGGTGACCGGCAGTTCCACCCGCACCCGCAGTCCCACAGTGGCCCCGGCCTCCAGCCCCGTGGACGTTTTCAAGGTCCGCAGCTCGGCGGCGGCTGCGGTGCAGATCTCCACCGGCTCGGTGGGGCAGGCGAAGACCACAGCACCGTTGTCCCGTGTGGCCGTGTCCAAGGGTTGCCGGCACAGTTGCACGTCCAACTGCAGTCCGTCCTGGACGTCGGTGATGAGCACGTCTTGGCCGGCGGTGCCGAAGGTGACATAGAGCGGGACGGTGTCGTGGGTGGAGTTGGTGATCTGGATGCCCCACTCGGTGCGGTCCCCGGGGGCGAGGTTGCTGAAATGACCGGGGGCGCCGGGCAGGGCCACGACCTCGAGACCGCCGCTGCCAGCCACGTGGTTCGCGGTGGCCGATGCGGCGGCGGTGAGCAGAAGGGCCGGGGCCAGGAGCACCGCGGTCAGGGCGGGGGCGCGGATGACGGGTCTCCTTCCCGGGTCAGCTCAAAGTGTGTGGGGTGGCTGTGGTGGGGACCGGTGTGCTGGTGACACCGGCCCCCACCGCAGTGAAGGGGGTGGCTACTTCTGGATGCCGTCGCGCTGGATGGCCTCACCGGTGAAGGTGATGGCCGCAGCGGCGTTCTCGTAGTCGTTGTCGGCCGCGGTGGGCAGCTGCAGCACCAGCAGGGTGTTGAGGTTCACGTCCCCGGCGTCGGAGGGGAAGGTCGCCGTACCGGCGGGGTAGCCGAAGTCGGCCGGGGTCAGTTCGGCGGGGGTGGCGGTCTCAATGGTGGAGAGCTTCCCGGAGGCGGTGGTCACCGTAGTACCCGAGCAGGTGTAGGGCCCGGCCGGGGTGGTGTCCGGGGCTGCCCAGGTCCCGCCGTTGCAGGTGCGCAGTTCGTAGTTGAGGCCATCCGCGCCGGTCACCAGGGACTCGCCGTCACCGGGCAGGGCGGGGTCGTTGGTGCCGAGGGTCTCGGTGGTGGCGGCGGCGGAGAGGTCGATGGCTCGGACCAGGTCGCCGTCGTTGAGGTTGTCGGGCAGGGAGATGGTGACCGGGCGCTGAATGGTGTCGCCGGGGGCGATGTCGGAGACGGTGTAGTCCTCCGAGAGCACGATGCCCAGTTGCCCGGCGTCGACGTTGGCGGTGGTGGAGTCGGAGTCGGTGAACACCGCGAAGGCGCCCATGCCGGCCACGGCGGCCACACCGGCCAGCACGGCGGTGGAGGCGACGATCTTCTTGCGGGTCGCCTTCTTCTGGGCGTCGGGGGTGGGGGAGGGGGTGGTTGCAGTCATGGTGGTGCCTTTCTGGTGGTGGAGCCCGAGTATCGGGGGGTTCTCCGGGTGGGGGGAGGAGGTTGGTCTCATGGGGGGGGGGGGGGGTCAGCAGCCGGCGGCGGTGGTGGCGGACGGTTGGGTGGCCGGTGGGGAGGCGGTCGAGGGGGTCCCTTCCCAGCGGTGCAGGTCCGGTCGGGTCCGCCACTGGTAGGTGCGCCCCTCGCCCAGGCGGGTGTCGGTGAACTCGGTGGTGCCCGCTCCCAGGGACGCCACGCGCTGCCAGGCCGGGTCTGTGCCACCGGCCGGGGCCAGCCGGCGCTCGAGCATCCACCCGGTGGCAGCCTGCTGACCGGCCCAGGTGATGCGGGTAGCCGGGCGCCCGGCAGCGCACATCGGGGTGGCGCCGGTGATCGTGGTGGTCTCCTGCCACACCCCGGCCGCAACGGGAACGTCGGTGCTGGCCCGGTCGTGGAACCCGCGTACGTCCAGGGGCGGGGGGTCGACGTAGATGCGGATGGTGGAGGCCGCGGTTCTAGGTCCCGGGTCGGTGGTGGAGCGGTCGGTGACGGTGTAGGGGATCTCGATGATCCCGGTCCAGTCGTCCTCGGGGGTGTAGGTGCACTCGGTGTCGGTGCAGGAGAACTGCCCGGCGGTGCTAGCCGGGGCGGTGGCCTCGGCGATCACCAGGGTGTCGCCGGTGTCCGGGTCACTGTCGTTGGTGAGGGGCCGGATGGTGACCGGGTCACCGCCGGCGGTGGCCACGGCCCGGTCGGCCCGGGCGGTGGGAGTGTGGTTGGTGGGAACCACGGTGATGGCCACGTGCACGTTCCAGGTCTGGTAGGACTGGCGCAGGGCGTAGTCGAAGCCGTCGGTGCCGGTGTAGGAGTCCAGGGACCGGTAGGTGCACTGCCCGCGGTCGGGTCCGGAATCGATGCAGGTGATACTGCCGTGGGCGGGAGAGACCGGGACGGGGCCGGTGGCTTCCCCGATCAGCTTCGGTGTGGGGGATGCCTGGGCGCGGGTGAAAGTGGCCCCTTCGGCGGCCGGCCCGTCGTTGGCCAGCACGTTGAAGGTGATTTCCTCCCCCTGGGTCACCCGCACCTGATCGGCCCGTGGATCCGGGCGCACCGCCACGGTGGAGGTAGCGGTGGTGGTGATCGCTGCGGCCGTGCCCGGGGTGCCGGTGGCCGTGGCGGTGTTGGAGACCGCGGTGGTGGACATGTCCGCTGTGGTCACGGTGTAGGTGGCGGTCGCGGTGACCTTCTGCCCCGGGCCTAAGGTGTTGGCGGCCCCGGGCCAGGTGCCGTAGGTGATCGTCGACAGCCCGGCCTTGGGGTCGGTGATCCGCACCCCGGTCAGGGTGGTGTTGCCGGTGTTGGTGGCGGTAAACGTGTAGGTGATCTTCTCCCCGGCCGCGGTGATCCCGGAGCGGTCCGCGGTCTTGGTCAGGGCCAGTTTCGGGGTTTGCGGCACGGTGAGGGTGTGGGTGGCCTGTCGGGTCACGGTCGAGCCGTTGGGCGCTTGGCCAGTGGCGGTGGCGGTGTTGGCCAGCTTCCCGGCGTCGATGTCGGACTGCTTCAAGGGGTAGGTGGCGGTGGCGGTAACCTTTTGTCCTGGGCTCAGGGCGCCGGTGGTACCGGGCCAAGCGCCGAAGGAGATGTTCGACAGCCCGGCCAGCGGGTCGGTGATCCCCACCCCGGTCACCGCGACGTTGCCGGTGTTCTCCACGGTGAAGGAGTAGCGCACGGTGTCCCCGGCCGTGCTGGTCGTGGTCGAGGGCAGGGCCCCGGTCTTGGTCAAGGACAGTTGTGGGGTGTAGCGGATCGGGGTGTCGGCGGTGGCCGCCGCGGAGGACACCGTGACGTTGACTCCGGTGCGCCCGGTGGCGGTGGCGGTGTTGCGCAACGCGGTGCCGGCATCCACGTCGGCCTGGGTGATCGTGTAAGCCGCGGAGGTGAACGTCGCGGTCGCGCCCGGGGCAATCGTGGCCGTGGCCGGGGTGATCCCTGTGACCTTCGGATCCGTCACGGTCACCCCCGACAAGGTCACGTTGCCGGTATTGCGGGCCGTGAAGGAGTAGGTGACTTTCTCCCCGGGGTCCCCGGCACCATTGCCGTTGGTGTCAGCCAGGTTGCCGGTTTTGGTCAGCCCCAGGGCGGGGGACGGGGCCGTGAGCGGGGCGGTGGCTGTAGAGACATTGGAGGTGATGGTGGTGGTGCCCTGCTGGGCGGTGGCCGTGGCGGTGTTCGTGACCTCCCGTGCGGAGCCGACCGCGTCCGCGGCGGTGACGGTGTAGCTGCCGGTGCAGGTGACCGAGGCCAGCGGGGCCAAGGTGGTCGCCGGGCAGGACACATTGGCGATCTTCGGGTCGTTGACGGCGACGTTGCTCAGCGTGGCTTGGGATGGGTTGGTGACCACGAAGGAATACGGGATTCTGTCGCCCTCCTTGTAGGAGGCCGGCTGGGTGGTGGTCTGGTCGATCTGCTTCACCAGATTCAGTGCCCCGAGGTCTTCGACGGAGGACACGCTGACGTTGCGGATCAAGTGAGTGTCGGTGGATCCACCGGTGGAAGCGACGAAGCCCAGCTTGTAGGTGGCCGGCGTATCGGTGGTCATCCGGTACCTGAAGACTTCAGTGGTTGCCGCCCCGGCGCTGGTGCCTCGGTAGACGATGACCAGCGGCCGGGTCTCGGCCGAGACCGTGACCCGGATACTGCGCCCAGCTCCGGCCGCTGGGTTCGAGGTGCTGAGGTTGGTGGAGGAGGCGCGCAGGAACGTGGCAGATCCAGCGGCGGTGCCCCCCAGATAGCAGTATCCGGTCTTGCCTTGTCCAGGTCCTCGCAGTGCGATGGAGTTCGCCCGTGGACCAGGACCACGGGTCGGGGCGGTGCAGCCGGTGTCACGACCCTCGGTGGGGTTCGAGTAGTTGCCGAAAGCATCCAGTCCCACCCCGAAATAGCCACCGTTGACACCATCTGTGCTGGTGTTCGGTGCGTAGCCCAAGGACCCGCCGATGGCACCGGTGCTGGTCAGGTCCTTGGAACCGTCTGAAAGGAAGAACCCGATGCCGTCCGCCCCGGTGCCGCCGTACTGGTACTGATCAAAAGTCACATCCAGCCCGCCATTGGCCGGGATCGGCTTGTTGTAGACCACCCCACCACTGACGTTGCCCCGGGTGTCGGTGAGCTGAAGAAAACCGGGATTCGTGCTGGACACTGGTGCGCTGGTGCGGTTCGCACACACCCCCAAGGGGGACGAGCCAGCAGCAGGGGCGGTGGTCGCCCGGGTCAAGCACGCCTGACCCAGTCGAGCCCACGCGGAATCGGGCACTGAAGTCCCGGAGAAGGATTCCGTGAGCAGAACGCTGCCGGCCGCTCGGGCTGGAGCAGCGGCCAGGAAGAGCAAGGATGTCGCCAACAGGACCGGGACCAGCAACCACACGATGGAGCGCCACAGGCCACTCTGCACTCGGATCATCGACGAAGCTCCACAGACAGGAGTGCCCTATGCGCGGCGTGTGCCTGCGGCCATTCGGCCGGGTACTTCACGGCGAGGATTTCAGATGTCGCAGGAGAAGGCGAGGAAGAGTGCATGAATGTGTCCATCAGGCGGGGGCACTCGCATCGACACACCAGGAAGGTCCGCGAAAGGCGAAGGGAGGCGTCGCTCGAGCCAGGGGGGCGCCTTCACAATAGGATGAAAACGCATCTCATTGCGAACGTAAAGAGTGCATGTTACGCGTGATGTGAAACACGTTCATTAGTTGGGGAAGGGTCATCTCGTGCTAGGGCCGCTCGTAGTGGCCGCAACGCTGATGGCCGCAGCCAACGACAAGTGGACCGCAGTGTCACTGGGGCGCAGTTCACCGGCTTGTCCATGATCGCCTCGATTCCTTCTTCTGCTGGTGGATTCGCCGGCGCTCTGTCATTGGTGGATCTGATCAGCGATCAGATGGAACCTGACCACGCGTCAGACCCTGCCGCTTTACATAGGGCCGGATGGCGGCCATCAGCCGACTCGGACAGCGCCCAGTCCTGCGGCAGGCCCCCGCGGCGCTTCCACCGGTGCTGGTGCCGTCACTAGCCTGGGAGTACCACGACCGGCGCCGGGGACGTCCGGTGCGGGACACGGGGCGGGGAGCACGAGATGGACGCAGGACGTGGGCACCCCGACAGCGACGAGCGAAGCCCGCTGCCCGGGGGCGGTGCCCGACGGGCCACCGTGGTGCTGTGGGCGCACCGGTTCGGCTTCCTTATCACCAGCGTGCTGTCCGGCTGGGGCGTTTACCATCTCGTCCTCGAGGAGGTCGACGACGACGGGCGTCTGCCCTGGTTGTTCCTGCCCCTCTGGGTGCTGTCGGCCTATGTGCTCCTGCCCCGGTTGAATCGTCTGCTCACCGGCATCTACGTCCCCAGCTACTTCATCGGGCGGGCCCGCACCTCCGACGGCCTGCTGGGGGACCCGGTTAACCTGGCGGTGGTCGGTACCCCCGCGCAGCTGTCCGCGGCGATGGTCGGGGCCGGCTGGACCGCCGCGGATCCGCTGACCCTCGGCACCGGCTGGCACATCGTGCGGGCGTCCCTGCTCCGTCGGAGCTACCCGGCGGCGCCCGTCAGCCCCTTGTTCGCCTTCGGGTCCAGACAGTCCCTGGCGTTCGAGCGGGAGGTGGCGGGCAGCCCGGCCCAGCGCCACCACGTCCGGTTCTGGATCTGCCCGCCGGGGTGGAGGCTTCCCGGCGGGTACGCCGTCGACCTCATCGGGGCGGCCACTTTCGACCGGCGCGTGGGACTGTCCCTGTTCACCCTCCAGATCACGCACAAGATCGCCGCGGACACCGACCGCGAGCGTGATCTCGTCGTCTCGTCCCTGCATGCCGTCGGCGCCACGGTCCACGTCGTGGAGCAGTACTCCGCCGGCTATCACGCCCGCAACGGAGGCGGGGACGCCATCGAGACAGACGGGGACCTGCCCATCATCGATGTCCGCCCGATTCGGTGGGGCGGGTGATCAGCGTTCTGGGTTGGGGGTGAAGGTGTGGCCCAGGGCGGTGGAGACCTCGGCGAAGATGCGTGTGGCCGGGGTGGCGCACGGCAGTGTCCTGGGGTCGTCGGCCAGCACCGGGGACTCCGGGCAGTCCCCGGAGGGGATGTCGCTGGTGGCCTGCACGACCACGGTGGTGTCGGTGGTGGTGTCGTAGTAGACGGTGGTGTTGTAGCCGGGTTGCGTCCCGGTGTGCCCGACCCAGCCGTCGATGCACCCGAAGCCCAGCCCGTAGCCGGACTCGGGGGGCTGGAACGAGGTGAGGCGCTCTCGCTGGGCCTCCGGTTCCAGCAGGCCGTGCCCGGTGCCCATGGCACGGCCGTAGGCCAGCAGGTCGTCCACGTCCGAGATCAGGGCCCCGGCGGTGGCTCCCCAGCTGGGGTTCCAGTGGGTGGCGTTGACCGGTGCCTCCGGGGTCGCGGTGTCGCCCTGGAGCGTGAAGCCCTGCGCGTAGGGTTCCGGCATCTCGGTGGAGTCCCCGGGCCATGCGGTCTCGTCGAGTCCCAGCGGGTCGAAGATCTGCTCCTCCAGGACCTCCCCGATCGGCTGGCCGGTGACCTGTTCGATGACCAGGCCCAGCAGGATGTAGTTGGTGTTGGAGTAGTCGAACTGCTCACCGGGGGCGAACAGGGGAGATTCCGAGACGCCGACGGCGACCAGTTCCTCCGGGGTGAAGACCTGCTGCGGATCCGCGAAGAAGCGGTCCGTGAACTGGGTGCTGCGCGTGTAGCTGGCCACCCCGCTGGTCATGTCCGCCAGATGGCGCAGGGTGATCTGCTCCCCGTTGGGGATGCCCTCGACGTAGTCGGCGATGGGGTCCTCCAGGGAGAGCTCACCCTCCTCGGCCAGCTGCAGGATCAAGGTGGCGGTGAAGGGCTTGGTGACCGATCCGACGCGGGTGTGCACCCCCACCTCCATGGGCTCCCCGGTGGCCGGGTCGGCCACTCCGTAGGCGGCCGTCCAGGTGCCCTCCGGTGAGGAGACCCCCACCACCGCGCCGGGGGTAGAGGCATGGGCGAACGAGGCCCGAGCGGCGGCATCCAACGTCGTCGCCAGCTCCTCGGGCAACGGCTCGGCCATCTGTGCGGAGGGTTCTCGGGCGACGACGTCGTCGACATCGGTGACACAGGACTCGGAGCCCGTGGCCGAAGCCGACGGTGCCGCCGCGGCGGCCGGAGTGGCCGCCGGCGCGGCCGGAGAGGGCGGGACGGCGGTTGCCCCGCCGGTCCCGATGAGGAGCACCGCCGCCGTGGCGGCGGCGAACGTGTGGCGCGTGGATCGTGCAGGTGAGGACATCTTCGTTTCCTTCTCGATCGGCGCAGACCACGTCCGGGGAGGGCCTGCACCCGGAGAACAGTGCTTCAGGCTCGGTCGTCGTGGACGACGAAGTCGACCCCTGCGCCGCACGCCACCGCGAAGGCACATCTCGACAGCACGCACGGGCCATGGAATCGATGAGATCACGGGCCGGTCCACGGCCCTGGATCACACACCGGCCCGGACGAGCTCGTGGGACAGGCGGTGCCCCCAGCGTAGGACGGCCTTCCGGACCGGCCGGCCGACCTGCCCCGGATCGTTACCCAACTACCGAAGGTGTCACGCCCCTTCTGCGGCCGGGGCGCCACCTGGGTCGTGGAGACGACCGACCAGCGGAGGAGCCGCCGTGTGGGCAGCAGATGCGAGATCGACCCGGACCTTTCCGTTTTGCATATGGCCGACCACCGGACACTGCCCGAGAAAACGACGTTGCAGTTGCGTTCCTTGGGTGTGCTCCGAGGTGTGCTCTACTCGGGTGCATGAGCGAGACGGTTCTGCCTGACATGCCTGATGTGGCGGACTTCCGTGCCCTGGCCGCCAGCTCGCCGTGGCGGTTCACCACGTTGCACTTCACCCACCGTCGGCAGTCGGAGGGTGGGGCCACCGCCGAGGGCGGGCCGGTGGAGGCCTGGCTCGACCGGGCCCGGCACCGGGTGGTCGTGCGCACCTTGGGCGGGATCGAGGTCGCCGAGGGCGTGCCCTATGGCGGGGCCGTGGACGGCGTGGGAAATGAGTTGTCCCTGCCCGAGATAGGGGTGGTGCTGCGCCCGGACGGGCTGGTCGCCCAGCGGCCAGAGGGCTGGCACCTAGACCATGGCGACCCGATGTGGCAGGACTACCAGTGGACGGCGATGCTCGACCCCGTCGAGCTGGACCAGGGCGTGGAAATCGGCGACGTCACCGCCACCGTACTGAGGGGCCGGGCAACCTGGGCGGCCACCTGCCGGCCGCTGGCCGGTCACGGCGAGGACTGGGCGGGTGGTTACCTCCCATGGTGCGGGTGCTGCCCGTTGCTGGACAGTCCGGCATCCCGGATCTATGAATACGGGCCCGAGGACCCGACCCCGACGGGCGGTCTGGCCACGGTGTACCGGGTGCATCTGGACGTGGGCACCGGCATCGTCGTGGATCTCACCCCGTTGGACGGTACCGAGGGCACCAGTCTCACCAATGAGATCCACGACGTCGACGAGCACCTCGACCCCCCGCTGTGATTCAGTAACGGTTCCTGTTCTCACGAGGAATCCGCACGCTGAAGCAGCCGGCGCGGAGCTGCCCCAGAGGCGAATGCTTGGCTTCACGTACGCAACGGAAGTGATGTCATGCACACCAAAGTCCGGGTCGCAGCGATCGTCGTTCTCCTCCTCGCACTAGGCCTGTTCGCCGTGACCGAGTGGATGCCCGCCTTGCTTTTCCTGCCTGCGGCAGGAGGTGCGCTGCTGGTGAATGAGCTCGGAATGCTCACACCCGGTCGGCCCGGCAGTAACAGGGACCGTCCACGCGGATGATGCTCTAGCCCGGTTTGCGGCTTCTCCACCCGGTCGAGGTTCCGAATCCGACCCGTGGCCCATCGAGCGGCCCGGCGCCGTACGACGGCTGTTCGGGCGCCGAGACCTATGCTCAGGCCATGAGCACGCCTGTGCCGGCTTGCCGGGGGCCGGACACTTCAACCGGTCCGAGAGCCGGCAGGGAACCCAGCGATTGGCGCTTCGCCAACCGGATCATCGCGGTGCTCGCGCTGATGCTGTGGAGCTTCAACCAGCTCGGACACGGGTTGGCCGTCCGGGACGGTCCTCAGTACGTCTGCCTCAGTGAGGGGCCCCCGCAGAGCACGCAGGCACTCGGGGCAATGGACCAGGCGAACCTCACCGGGGAGATGTCGTTCTTCCCTCCGACGTTCTTCTGCGGCTACCCCCATCAAGGTGTCGGTCAGCCCCCGATCGTCGTCGACATGTATCCGCTCGGCCCCTGGCTCTTCTGGATTTCGCTGTCGATACTGGCGCTGACGGCGGTGTTTGCTCTCGTTCTCCGGCGTCGGGCGCGATCGTGAACCTACGTCCCTGGCGCCGCCTACCATTCCATGCCCAGGACAGCGCGGTAGGGGTGGTTGTGCGATTTTCTTGGCGAATGGTGCCGGTGGGCCCATCTCGTTGTTGAAGCTGTAACGGATGTCGTCCGGGATCCCTAAGGGATAGTGCACGTCCTCGTCGAGGGCCACGCTGTAGGTCTCAACGGTCGTTCCGTCCCCGACGGTGATCAGTGCCTGGCGATGGTGCCGCCGCACGGTGATCACCTCCAGCCCAGGATGCAGGTCCTGGAAGTAGGTGGGATAGCCGGACAGATCCAGCAGCATCTCCCACCACTGCTCCCATTTCCGGTGTTGCTCCGGATCAGGTGCCGGATCGGACGCGGGGCCCGATGCTGCGGTGCAGATGGCGACGTAACTCTTCAGCGGGGGCAGGCCGGCAAAGGACAGCTCCTGCCCGGAGCTCAGCCGCAGACCGATGCGCTCATTCGCGAACGTCACCTCCGAGACCAAAGGAGCGCCATGACCGCAGTGCTTCTCGAAACCCCCGATGAGCTTCAGGGCCGCAGCTCGCGAACCCGCGCCGGCCGATGGCCACCCCGAGGGCCTTCCAGCGGTGCCGCCCGGCTCGTGGGGTGCGGTCATCATCGGCTCCTCGGTGTGCGGGCTTCCTGGGCGACACCCTACGGGGACCAGGACACTCACACCGATGAGGCGACCAGATCTCGTATCGCCGTACAGAGACCCAGTAGGGGTTGGTGTCCGCAGGGCCAGCGCCACAGCAACGCCCGCCTGCTGTACGAGCCGGTGGAAGCCGCATCTGGGGGGAGCGCGCGGACCGGAAACACCTCGCGAGCACGACGGGGAGGTCCGCCAGCGAAAGTGGGGACAGTATGAAAGTCGATCTTCTCCTTACTGGTCGGTACGGTTGGGATATCACGCACGGTGCTCAGTCGGGGGGCTGACCCACCCAGCGTGGACCGTGTCGGAGTGCTCAGCCGGGGGGCTGACCCGCTCCAGACCGGTCGAATGACCGCCGTCCTGGCGGCAGAAGACCTGGGGCCTTGGGCTCCGTCGTCGGGGGGCGACTCTTCTGCCGCCAGAGCGGCGGGCCCACACAGCACCCATGACAAGGCCTCTGGCTCTGTGGCAGCACGAGGACCACCCTCAGGAAGTTGTCCCGGTTGAGGAGGCCCGCATGAACGATCTCCACCGTGCCGGCGAGCACGTCAGTTGGGCGAGTTCCGTGATGGATCCGCTGTCCCGGGCGGCGGCCTTCGCCGCGCTGCGCCCGGACCTGGAGGCCTTGATCCACCAGTCGAGCGCCGACTCCCGGCTGAGCCCGGAGGCCCGTCGGGTGCTGCGCGCGGTGGCCCGCACCCGTCCCGAGCACACGCTGGCCCTGGCCGAGCTCGCCGCCCGCGCCAGCACTGCCAAGGCCCGGCTTCCTGTCGCGTTGACCGAGCTGGAGATCTGCGGCCATCTCGCCCAGCTGGCACGCATCGCCCCGCACCTAAGCGCAGCACTGCCCCCACAAACCCCCTGCACCCCTGCAGCGACCGCCACGGTCGAACCCGTCGAGGCAGACACCGACTGAACCTTTTCGCCCATATTCCGGTCTCCGTGTGACGACATTCCGGTCTCCGTGTGACGACCTCACGCCGGATCCGGTGGCGCCTGATGCAGGGAGGGCTCGGTGTGGGCTCATCATTCGTTGATGCCCACGACCGTGGTGTCGGCGGGTACATCGTGGGTGACCACAGCACCCGCGCCGATTCGCGCCCTGGGCCCGAGGGCGACTGGGCCGACGACCTTGGCCCCGGAACCGATGAGCACCCCGTGCCCGACGAGGGCGTGGCGCCGTCCCGGGGAGCCGTCGCCGACGAAGCTTGCACCTTGGGAGATGGTCACGTCGTCGCCGATCACGCTGGTGTCCCCGATGACGACCTCGCTGCCGTGGTCGATGAACAGCCGATGCCCGATCACCGCACCCGGGTGAATGGTGATACCGGTGACCTTCGCCGAAGCGGTGGCGATGGCCTGGGCGCCCGGTTTGCCCCACCGGGTGGACCACAGGCGGTGGGCGAGTCGATGGGCGGCCACCGCGTGCAGGCCCGGGTAGCTGAGCAGGGTGGCCGCGGTGCCTTGCCCGGCGGGGTCGGCAGCGGCGATCGCACGGGCATCTGCCGGGACACTGGGACGGGTGGAGGCGGCCATGGCCACACCTTGGAAGACATCCGGTCCAGGTGGCCTACCACCCGCTTTACGTATGGCCCGGTTGGCGGCAGACCGTGGGGCGGTGGAGGTTCCTCCATCGGCTGATACTGCTTCTGGTGACAGAGTCCTGCTCGCGCTCATCCACAACGGCTGCGCTTGCGCTTAGATCAATTCGGCGTGGGGACCCTCGTGGACGGCGAGGTAGATCCTGTTGCGCAGCTCGTTGGCCTCGGCGGACGTGAGTGTCCGCAGGAGCGGGCGGATGTGGATCCGGATCAGCGCGTTGCTCTGGCCGGCGTTGATGCCGAGGCGCTCACGAGCTGTGACCGGAAGCTCCGCACATCGCGTCAACGACAGGACCTCGACGGCTTCGAGGAGGTCCGCGTCCTTGCCCAGGGCTGTCCGGACCCGGTCACCGATGGTCTCGCCGTCCTCGCTGTCGTCGAGCACGACGGAGATGTCCCGACGCGTCCTGGGGAGCAACGAGACCTGCTGCCATGGTTGCAGGTCGAGCATCTGGGCTGCGATGCGCGGCTCTGAGGAGCGCAGGTAGCGGATATCTGGAATCGACTTGCGCAGCATCAGGGCCCGTTCCAGCCCCATGCCCAGGGCCAGTCCGGACCATTTCTCCGGGTCCAGGCCCGAGCCGTGCAGCACCTGGGGGTGGATGCGCCCGCATTCGGCAAGCTCGAGCCACTCGCCCTCCAGGTTCACGTCCACCTGCCGTCCGTCGAGCGTGTACGGGTGCTCGACGTCGGTGATCTGCCATTGCGCCCCCGGCAGGACCGCTTCGACGACAGTGGTGATCATTTCGAGCAGGTCCCGATCGGTGGTCTGCGACGTGGACCGGATGCGCCACAGGTCGACCTGATGTGGTTCCCCCACGTGCGTGCGGTCGACGACGTCGCGCCGGTAGACGAGGCCTGGGACGACGAGCAGTTCGTCGACGGCGGTCCGGCCGCGGTAGTCCTGCAGGGCCCTGGGCAGCTCCGCGCTGGTGTGGGTACGCAGCACCACGGTGGGCGAGACGTAGCGGGTGTACCGCTGTGCTCTGGTGATGTCACCGCGGTCGTAGCCCAGACGGTCGTAGTTGTCACGGACGGCAACGAGAGGTGGATTGCGGACCTGGCGGACGGAGCTGCCCCATTGGTGCTGCAGCGCGGTGACGAGATGATCCAGCAGAAGCTGCATCGAGTGCGCCCCTTGTGCCGGGTCGCTGAGGTCACGCAGGCCCAGCGCGCGGGCAAGCTGGTCGGGGCTGAGGTACGAGAGTGCCGACATGGAAGTCTCCTGAGGCGGTTGGGCCGATGCTGGGAAGAGAAATTCCCCCGGCCGTGCCTGCGGAGACTAGGCGGCTTGGAAAGGCGCGCTCACCACCCCGCGGCCACTGAACGGCCGGGGGCGAAGAAATCGCTGAACACGCTCCATGCGGTTAAGGGTAGCAACGATGACCGGCACCGGCACCTGTGCCGCCTGCTGACCGCAGCCGTGAAGCGCCCGGTCCCGATGGAGGCGCGGGCAGACTCGGCCACCGGTGAAGGAGCGATCGAGCGGACCTTGGGCCGGTTCAGCGGCCCGTCAGCAGGGGGAGAGTGATCGTCTCCAGGAAGGAGGGGGGTCCGCCAGCACCGGCCGAAACGCTCTCACCGGCCTCGTCATGGTGGGTCCCCCGCGCGGCGTGCCCATCGGGGAGGAAGCCGGGCATGCCAGGGTCCGGGTGGAAAGCTTGGTGCGGGCGGGACCCCGGCGGGTCCCCACGAGGCGGCCTGTCTCCGCGGCACGGGAAGTCCAGGAGCCGGCGCGGGCGCTCTCTTCCGGCTACTCCGCTGTGCCCTTGTCGAAGAGGAACCGGGCCACCGCCTGGGCGGACTCGGTGAGATCGCCCTTTCCCGTGTCCGTGAGCGCTCCGCCGAGCCAGAGGTCCGCGAAACCGTGCACCAGGGACCAGGCGGCCAGGGCGGCGACCTTCGGATCCGGTCCCACCACCTCGGGTGGCAACGTCGCGATCCCCGCGGAGAGCGCCTCGGCGGCGGCGGCGCGCGCCTGGACGACGTCGGCGCGGGAGGCCTCGTAGAGGTCCGGGCGGAACATCACCTGGGTGTGCCCCCGGTGCTCCACGGCGAAGTGCACGTAGGCGACACCGACCTCGAGGAAGCTGCCGGTGCGGTCGAGCACCTCGGTGAGGTGATCCGCGAGCAGCTGGAACCCCTCCGCCGCCAGCGTCGTCAGGAGCCCGGCCTTGTTGCCGAAGTGATAGGCGGGGGCCGCGTGGGAGACCCCCGCCCGGCGCGCCAGGTCCCGCAGGCTCAACTGGGAGGGCCCCACCTCGAGCACGGCCTGGACGGCGGCATCGAGCACCGCGCGGTGCAGGTCGCCGTGGTGATAGGTGCGGGGGTTCATTCCTGCACCCTATCCCATATTTAGGCATTGACAAGATCGCGCTGGAGGCGCAGTCTTGTCAGTGACAAGATAGAACGCCAAGGAGGGCATCATGTCAGTCCTGCTCGTCTTTCTCGCCGCGACCCTGGCTACGCTCGGCGTCGCCGCACTCCTCGGGCGCCGCCGCTTCCGGGAGTCAGCACCCCTGGCCCTGCGCGGAGGTCTGTCGGTGATGTTCCTCGTCACCGGGGTGTCGCACTTCGCGGGTCTGCGCGACGATCTCGTCGCCATGGTGCCGCCCGTAATGCCCTACCCTGAGCTGCTCGTCACGGTCACCGGGGTGCTGGAGCTCGCCGGTGCGGTCGGACTGCTGCTGCCGCGGACGGCCGCATGGGCGGCAGGTGGGCTGGCGCTGCTGATGGTGGCGATGTTCCCTGCGAACGTTTACGCCGCCACCGCCGGTCTGACGCTGTCCGGGGAACCGGCCACCGCCCTGCTGCCGCGCGCCGTCATGCAACTGCTCTACATCGCCTCCGCCATCGCCGTGGTGATCACTCACTGGCGTCGCGCGGTGTTCAGCGACGCGCCCGGGAAGCTCATCATCGCCCTGCCACGGGCTTACGGACCCGCCGAAGCGACACACGAGGCCCCCAACGCCGGCATCGTGCTCGTCTCCCGGCTTCAGCTGTGCTCGCTCCGGCACGTGCCGGGCTTTCTGCTCGTTTCGCTGCGGCTGCGGCGGGCTTTGCGACAAGCACCAGGGGCCCTTTGGCTCGATCTGGCCGCCCAGCCGCTGACCGCCACCTTCTGGACCTGGTCCAGCTGGACGGACGAGGACGCGATGCGCCGCTACACCCGCTCCGCACTCCACGCCCACGTCATGCGGACCTACCGGCCGCATCTGCAGGAGTCGACCTTCCGCACGCTCCCCGCTGAGCAGGCACCTGCGACGTGGCCCGAGGTCAGAGCAATGCTCGACGCCACGACCGTCGAGCGGTAGCCCGCGACAGTGGTCGCAGCGGGGCCCCTGCCGGAACCACTCCGGCAGGGGCTCCGCTGAGTCCGTGGACCGTGGTGCCGCGTGATGGGTGGCCGTGGGCGACTCACTCGGTGGGACCACCCCTGGACCTTCCTTCGGGATAGCAAGGCAGACAGACGCCCTGTGCTCTACATATGGCCGGATAGCGGCCATCAAGTCAGGTCAGTCGTCACTTGCAGCGGTCCCTCTCTGGATCGAAAAGGAGCAGCGCCCGGACGTCCTGACCGCCGTCGGATAGCGTGAGGTGGAAGCCAAAGCGACGCAGCACGGCCAGGGCACCCGCGTTAGCGGCGGTGGTGTCTGCCCGCACACCAGACGCCCCGAGTGAAGCGGCCTGACGCAGAGCTGCGGCCGTGGCTGCTCCTCCAACGCCGCGACCACGGGCGCCACGAGTCAGCCATATGCCCGTCTCCAGGACGCCAGGCTCATCGGTGTGCTTGAGGCGGACCGAACCCACGACCAGCTCGTCGACGACCACAGCCCAGGTTCCCTCTCCGGTCGGCCCGGCCAGTCCGGGGCGACGGACACGATGGAAGTCACGTAGCCACCCGACTCGGGCTGATGTCCATGCTCGGCCGGCCGTCAGCGGCGGAGTCACCTCATCGGCCCCGGCGTCAGTGATCGCGGCACGGACGAGCTGCGCCAGTACGGTGTCATCCACGGCGACCAGCGCCACAGAGGAGGTTCGTTCCGCTGCCACGGCAACAAGCCTACGCAACGCACCTCGATGCCTTGCCCGGTCCGAGAGCTGCGTCCTACTGCCCGATCCCTGACTGGAGCATCCGCGGAGAGGTATCCAACGTCTTCGTGCAATGCGCGACGCAGCTCCTGCCGACTGGCGCGGAGGACATCAGTCGGCGACGTCGATGAGGACAGGAGTTGCGCGTCGACGAGTCCGATCGATCAGTGCATCTCCTATGTACGGATCGCAGGTTGCTCTCAGCTCAGATGCACGGGCAACTACCCCTTCACATGAGACCGGTTCTTGGACACCGTGCCGCGGGGATGGTGGGGCCGGGGTCACTGCCCGGAGAGGAAGGCCCGTAGCTGCTGCGTCAGGAACGCGTGGTCGTCGCGCTGGGGTAGTCCGGACACCCCGACGGTGCCGATGACGGTCCCGGACTCGCGCAGCTTGATGGGGAACACTCCTCCATTGGCTGCGTATCGGTGGGACGGCAGGCGCGAGTCGTCTTCGAAGCTCCGGCCCAGTGCCCGGAACTGCTCGCCGACTCCCATGGAGCTGCGCTCGAAGTGGGTGACCACGGCCGCTTTGCGTTCCAGCCACGAGTCGTTGTCCGGGGTGGCCCCTGGGAGTGCCGTGTGGAAGACCCGTTGTGCGCCCAAGGAGATGCCGATGACCAGGGGCAGGCCTTGCGCTATGGCCGCCTCGCGTAGTGCGTTGCCTAAACGCCAGGCGTCCTCTCGGTCGAAGGTGGCGAATTGCAGCTCGTGCTCGTCGGCCTGGATCTGCTCCAGGTAGGCGCGGTCGGCGGTCATCTATGCCTCGCTCGAGACGGTCCAGAGGTTGAGCCTGCCGTCGAGGGCGTGCTCCTCGATGCGGGAGAGCTCCTCGGTGGTGAAGTCCGGGCCCTGCAGCCCCTGGACGGTGTCGTCCAGTTGCTCGGGCCTGCTCGCGCCGACCAGCACGGAGGAGATTTGGGGGTCTTTCAGGACCCAGGCGACGGCCATCTGCGCCAGCGACTGTCCTCGCTCTTCGGCGATACGGGCCAGCGCGCGGACGTGGTCGAGGTTCTCCTCGGAGAGCATGCCGTCCTTGAGGGTTTTGCCTTGGGTGGCCCGGGAGCCGGCGGGTACGCCGTTGAGGTATTTGCCGGTGAGTAGGCCCTGGGCCAGGACGGAGAAGGCGATGCAACCGGTGTCTTCGCCGGCCAGGACGTCGAGCAGGCTGGGGGTGCCGTGCTCGACCCATCGGTTCAGCAGGGAGTAGGAGGGTTGGTGGATCAGCAGAGGCGTACCCAGGTCGCGCAGTGCGGTGGCGATCTCCTGGGTGCGCGCGGGGGAGTAGGAGGAGACGCCGGCGTAGAGGGCTTTGCCTTGCCGGACCGCGGTGTCCAGGGCTGCAGCGGTCTCTTCCACGGGAGTTTCCGGGTCGAAGCGGTGGCTGTAGTAGATGTCCACGTAGTCCAGCCCGAGGTTGTCGAGGGACCGCTCCAAGGCGGCCAGCAGGTGCTTGCGGGAGCTGCCGGTGCCGTAGGGGCCGGGGGAGAACGGGTAGCCGGACTTCGTGGAGATCACCAGCTCGTCGCGCAGCCCACGGAAGTCCTCGGCCAGGAGCCGTCCGACGTTGCGTTCGGAGGCGCCGGCGGGCGGGCCGTAGCCATCGGCCAGGTCGAAGTGGGTGATGCCCAGGTCGAAGGCGCGGCGGATGATGGCGCGCTGCCGGTCCAAGGGTGTGTCGTCGCCGAAGTTGTGCCACATGCCCAGGGACACGGCGGGCAGCTTCAGCCCGCTGTTGCCGACCCGGCGGTAATGCATCGTGTCGTACCGGGTGGGGGTCGGGGTGTAGTGGCTGGTGGTGGTCTGCACGGGTGTGTCCTTGTTCTCGGGGTGGGCGGTGAGTGTCCGCGGTGCTTAGGGGGCGGTGGTGGACGGTGAGGGCATCAGTGCTGCCAATAGCTCCAGCTGCGTCGGGTCCTCGAGGGCGGATCCGACCGCGACGACATCGGCTCCGGCCTCGAGGTACTCCGGGGCGTTGTGGGCGTTGATGCCGCCGGTGGCGACGATCTTGATCTGGGGGAAAGGCCCGCGCATCCCGTGGAACCAGGAGGTTCCGAGGCTGATGGCGGGGAAGGCTTTGACCCAGTGCATGCCGTGATCGGCGGCACGCTGGATCTCCGAGGCGGTGGCGACTCCGGGAAGGTGAGCCAATCCTGCTGCGATGCTGGCCTGGGCCACGGCGAGGTCCAGGCCCGGTGCCACGGTGAAGCCCGCTCCGGCCGCGACGGCCTGTTCCAGGTGCTCCAGGCTCACGACGGTGCCCGCACCCACCACACGCCCGTGGTCGCGCCCGGCGGCGACGGTCGCGGCCAGGGCCTCAATGGCTGCAGGTGATTGGATCGGGACCTCCACACAGTCGATGCCGAGTTCCCAGGCGCGGGTGGCCAGCTCGACGGTGCGCTCGGGCGTGTAGCCGCGCAGGATGGCCATGACCGATGTGTGGGCGAAAGTACTGTCGAAAAGGTCGTCTACGGACGCCATCCCAACTCCTCTGAGATCGTGGTGGTGGTGGTTCTCAAGGCCGGCAGCAGGTCCACGAGGTCGTCCATGGTGGCCCGCGCTTTCAGGGCGGTGATCGACACAGCCCCGGTGACCTGGCCGGTGGCGTCGCGCAGTGGCATGGCGACACAATGCAGGAAGTCTTCGTACTCGCCGTCGTCCACCGCGTAGCCCCGTTCCACGACCTGGGCCAGCTGCTCCAGGAACTGCTCGCGGGAGGTGATCGTCGTGGCGGTGTAGCGGGAGAAGTCGACGCCGCTGAGCACATGCTCCACGAACTCCGGGGTCTGGTAAGCCAGGATGGCTTTGCTGACCCCGGAGGTGTGGATCGTGACCGGGTGGCCGATCTGGGAGTACAGCCGCACCATGCCGGGTTGTTCGATCTTGTCGGCGTAGACGATGGACCGGCCCTGCACGGCGGCCAGATGGACCGTGTGCCCACACCGGCGCCCCAGTTCCTGCAGGTGGGGGTGGGCGATATTGGCCAGGTCGAACTGGTCCAGGGCGAGGTTGGCCAGTCCGGCCAGGCGGTAGCCCACGCCGTAGCGCCCGTCCTCCCGTCGGCGAGTCAGTCCGCTCTCGGTGAGGGTCTGCAGGGTGCGCAAGGCCGTGGACCGGTGGATGTCGAAGTGCACGCCGACCTCGCTGGGCGTGCGGGGCTGGATACTGACGTACTCGAGGATTTCGATGGCCCGTTGAATGCTCTGTGACATGGCGCCCACTACACCAGATCGAAGTCGTGGACGCTGGAGAGGGCGCGGGCGGCCAGGGTGTGGCCCAGCGCCAGCCGTGCACCGGGTTGCTCGCCGGTGAGCACCCCGGAAAGGTATCCGGCGGCGAAGGCATCGCCGGCGCCGACTACCTCCACGACATCGATGGTGTGAGCGGGCACGAACACGGACTCGGCGGCGGAGACGTCAGTGGCGCCCACTGCTCCGTCCTTGACCACCAGGTGTTGTGGCGCCCCGAGGAGTTCGTAGAGTTCCTCGGAGTCACCGGTGCCCCACAGCGTCTCGGCCTCGTCCCGGCCGACGAAGACGAGATCGGCCTGCCGAGCGCACTCGGCGAGCACTGGTGCTGCTTCCTCAGCTGACCACAACCCCGGTCGGTGATTGACGTCGAAGGACACGAGGGTGCCGTGGTCCCGGGCGGTGGGGAAAGCGGCATGGAGCAGGGCACGGCAGCTCGCAGAGAGCCCAGCAGTGATGCCGGACAGGTGCAGCACCGGTAGCTGCGCCCAGTTGACGTCGTGCAGGACGGAGGGCCCCATCGTCGAGGCGGCCGAGCCGGAACGGTAGTAGTAGACCGTGGTGGCGCTCTCGCCGGGATCTTTGAAGTACACCCCCGTCGGGGCGCTGGGGTCCAAGCCGACGAGCGAGATGTCGACCTCGTGCGTCTGCATCTGCCGCAGCAGGCGCCGGCCCAGGGGGTCGTCGCCCACACGGCTCAACCAGGCGGCGCGGTGCCCCGCACCGGAGAGATAGAGAGCGACGGTGGACTCGGCGCCCCCGGCGGAGAGAACAAAACTCTCCGCGGTCTCGAGGGGTTCAGCGGCGGCCGGTGCGACGAGGGCCATCGTCTCGCCCAGGCACAGGACGGCGGGGCCGTCACCGGACGGATTCAGGGACTCGGGCACGGAGCTTCCTCGCTTTCGAGGTGGAACGGAGCCACGGCAGCAACACAGCGCCGAGACTGAGGAGGAGGAGACCGACGGCGATGGGACTGGTGAGCACAGTCCCGAAGCCGTCGATGACGAGGGCCCGACGCAGATTGCTCTCGGCCAGGGGGCCCAGGATCAGACCCAGCACCATGGGGCCGGCGGGAAAACCGAACCGGCGCATGAGCAGACCGACGACGCCGAAGCACAGCATGAGGACCACGTCGAAGACGCTGCTCTGCACTGCGTAGGTGCCTACGATGCAGAAGGCGATGATGATGGCCGTCAGGTACTGCTGCGGCAGGGCGAGCAACTTGACCACGCCCTGCATCCGGACGAGGGCCAGGGCCAGGGCCAGGAACGTGGCGAACACCATGATGGTGGCCAGGCTGTAGACGAGATCAGGCGACTCCACGAACAGGGCAGGGCCGGGCTGGAGTCCCCAGATGATCATGGAGCCGATCATCACGGCCATCACGGAATCCCCGGGCACGCCCAGGGCCAGTGTGGTGGTGACGGACCCGCCCATGGTCGCCGTGCTCGCGCTGTCGGCCGCTGCCAGACCCTCGAGCGAGCCGTGCCCGAACTTTTCCGGGTGCTTGGAGGCACGTTTGGCCTGCGCCCAGGCGATGACGCCGGCGATGTCCCCGCCGGCGGCGGGGACCACACCCACGACGGCACCGACCCCGGTGCCGATGGCGGAGGGCTTGAGCAGCTCCCGCTGTTGCGCCCGGGTGGGCCACCACGCTCCCAGTTGGGTGATGGGCACAGGGTTGTTCTTCTTGCGCCTTTCGGCCAGCTGGTTGAAGAGCTCCGCGATCCCGAACAGACCGATGATCGCTGCGATGAACGGGATGCCAGAACTGAGCTCCGAGAACCCGAGGGTGAACCGGGTATCGCCGGTGATGGGATCGCGTCCGACGGTGCCCAGCAACAGGCCTGCCGCCCCAGCGACGAGGCCTCTCAGGACGTTGCTGCCCGAGACCCCGACCATCATGGTCAGGCCGAACACGACCAGGGCGAACATCTCGGCCGGGCCGAAACGCAGGGCCACCGAGGCCAGGGGTTGGGCGGCGAGCACGAGGATGAGGATCCCGGCCATCGAGCCCACCGCGGAGACCAGCGCCGAACTGGTCAGCGCGATGCCCGCCTTGCCCTGTTTCGCCAGCGGATACCCGTCAAAGGTGGAAGCAATGGAGGCCGGGGTGCCCGGGGTGTTCACCAGGATGGCAGGCACCCGGTCGCCGAACTGAGCTGCCACATAGATGGACAGCAGCACGGCCAGGCCCTGGAGAGGTTCCAGCGTCAGGGTGAATCCGGCGGCCAGGGCCACGGCCATCGTCGCCGTGATCCCCGGCACGGCGCCGACCAGCGTGCCCAGGAGCACCCCGATCAGCAGGCACAGCCCGATGGTCGGATCCAGGAGGGCGGTGACACCCTCGACCACGGCGTTCACAGCGGCACCCGCAGCAGCAGACCGAACAACCCGTACAGCACCGTTGCGGTCAGTGCCGGAAACACCACCAACGCCTTGATCCCCCGCCCGCCGGTGACGAACAGCAAGACGGACAGGAACACGACCGTGACCGGCAGGAAGTGGAAGAACTGCCAGCCGATGCCGTACACAACGATCGCCGCGACGACGGCTCCCAACCGCCCCAGACCGTGGGCGCTGACGCGGCCCTCCGGCACCGGATCAGGTCGTCGCAGGGCCACGACCGCGATGGCCACGGCACCGGCGACGAGCAAGCCGCCCAGCACCGTCGGCCACCATCCCGGACCGACGGATCCATCCACCACCGCAAGCTCCAGGGCGGTGGCCGACCATACCGCCGTGCCACCGAGCAAAGCCACGGCCAGGGCCACGAGGAGGCCGCGTCCGTTGATCTTCCCGGGCCCCGGCGCCGGCTCCGCCGCGGAACGGTCGGTGACAACCGTGGAACCGGTGTCGGCCACCACATCCGGCGCGCTCAGCACCGGCACGTCTTTCACGACCCGGCTCCGACCAGCTCGGCGAAGCGGCTGCTCTCGGCGTTGACGAATTCTTCCGTCTCGGACGCGGAACGGTGAAGCGGGATATTGCCGCCCTTCTCGATGAAGGAGACGTAGGCCTCGGAGGAGACCGCCTTCTCCAAGGACTTCTCCAAGGTGCCGGCGACCTCCGGGTCGAGTCCGGCTGGTGCGGCGACCGTGGCCCAGCTCCCGATCACCACGTCGTGGCCCTGCTCGGAGGCCGTCGGCACGTCGGGAAGGGCAGGCGCGCGATCTTCGGTGAAGACCGCCAGCACCCGCAAACGGCCATCTTCGTGGGCAGGCGCCGTTTCACCGATGCCGGCCACGACCGCGTCGACCTGTCCACCGACGGCTGCCGTCACGGCCGGGGCGCCCCCGTCGAAGGGGACGTTCTTGAACTCCACGCCGGCGGCGTTGCCCAGCTCGGTGGCGCCCAACTCCCAGATGGACCCGGGCCCGGCGTTGGACACGGCCACGCTGCCCGGTTCCTCCTGGGCCGCGTGGACCAGGTCCTCCAGGGTGCGGAAGGGGCTGTCGGCCGGGACCGCGATGGTCCCGGGCTGCGAGTTCGCCTGTCCGAGGAAGTCGTAGTCGGCAGGATCGATCTCGTAGTCCTGGTGTCCCAGCAGGCTGACCTCCACCGGCAGGACCGCGATGGTGTAGCCATCGGCGGTCTGAGCTGCGAGGTGCTCCATACCAACGCTTCCGGCCCCGCCGGGACGGTTCTCCACCACGATGGAAACACCGAGGTCCTCCTCCATCTCCGTAGCCAGCGTGCGAGCCGTCAGGTCGGTCGCGCCCCCGGCGGAGGTAGGCGTCATGAAAGTGATCGTCTCGGAAGGAAACTCACCACCGGCAGCAGAAGCGCCGCCGCGGTCAGCGCATGCACTCAGCACTAGCAAGCCGGTCAGCGCGGTAGTCACCGTGATGCTGCGCCGGCGCCGGGTCGTCGATCGTGCGGACATCATCGTCCTCTTTCCTCTATGTTGCGTATATTGCAACAACGCTGTGTATGTCGCACAAGCGTATGGCCGGATACGTGCCTGTGACAAGAGTCACCACGGATGTGTCGAGGACGAGTGGCATCGGGCAGCCGTCAGGGCCGCCCGCAACCAAGCTCTCCATCGGGCAACTCGATTCGTCCTGATGTAGACCAGGGGGCGCGGCGCGTGCCTGTCGGCGCGCTGGAGCGCATGCGGCAAGGAACCCCCGTATCGTCTCGGTGCCGACGGGGCCGGTCATGCCGGCGAAGGTGTGGTGCGTCCTCATGGCCGAGCGCCACGCGGGACATGTCGTGCGCGCCACCCACATGGCTCACCACCGGGAGGACGGGACCAGTGAGGTCATGCGCACCACGTCGCCTTGCGATGCCCGGGCAGAGGTATCCCACGTCAGGGGCCAATCGGGGGAGTGCCAAGGCCTTCACCCGGAACCTCACGATGTGCGGAAAGCGCAGGTCTAGTCTTTACGACTTTTCATAAGACCGGTTAGCGGCCGGGACGGTATTCCACGGCCATCATTCGATCAGGCGATCGACGGCTTCTCCCTCCAGAAGACGCTTGAGGCGGTTTCCTGTGCACCGGAACGCTCGTCTTGTCATGGGGATCTGGGTCTTCGCAGGGTGAGTGGTTGCTCAGGCGGGAAGGGTGATGGTGGGCCGGTTCAGGTCGATCGTCCCACCGGGGGATGCGGTGCCCAGACTGATCAGGCGACCCTCCAGGGTAAACCGCTGGGTGGGGCCGCCGGAGTTGAGGTTGGCCGTGATGGCGCCGCGGGCGAGGTAGGTGCCACGGGTGGTGGTGTTGGCTCCCAGGGTGATGTTCCCGGCCGCGACCCAGTAGACGTTGGCGGCTCTGGCTCCTCCGGCCAGGATGATCTGGCTGTTCAGGGCAGCGGTCAGGGTGGTGGCGCGGAAGACGAACACCGCCGTCGGGTCCCCTTGGGCGTCCAGGGTCAGGGTGGAGGAGACGGTGAACGCCCCGGTCGTGCTGGTGTAGACCCCGGCGGTGATCGGGCCGGTCAGTGCCGCCGAGCGGTTGGCGGTGACGGGCCGGGCCAGCAGGGCGCTCTCCAGGGCACGGGCGTCGGTCATCGCAGCGGCCGCAGCCGGGGTGCCGGCTTCGACGGCGCCGGTCACGTTGGGTCGCGAGCCGGTGTTGTGCAGCGCCACGATATTGGTCCCCGGGGAGGTTCCGACGTTGGCGCTCACGGCGGTCTCGTGCCCGCCCGGGGTCTGATTGATGACGCTGGTGGAGGCCAGCAGACCGTAGGGGGCGGCCCGGCCCAGGGTCAGCGCTGGTGGCGGGGCGGCAACCCGCCAGGACGCCCGGGTCCCGGTGCGGGCGGTGAAGGCCGCGGTACTCGGTGGCATCGGGGCGGACACCAGCCCTGCCAGGAGCGCGGTGCCGGCCACGGCCAGGGCGTTGCGGCGGGCGAGCACGGGCAGCTGTCGTGTGTTGTGGTCGCTGTCCGCGCCGTCGGTGAGGTCCTCGCTGTGGTTGCGCGGGGCGAAGACCGTCAGGGTGAGCAGCAGCGCAGCCACAGTGCCGGAGGCCCACAAGGCCAGGGGCAGTTGCCGGCCGGCGTCGGCCCACAGTGCGGGTAGGCCGATGAAGGGCACCAGCAGGCGGGCCTGGCCGGTGATCTGCTCCCGGATCAGTGGGGTGGAGTCGACGTCGGCGTTGGCGTCCCCGGCGGTGGCGTAGGTGCCGTCCTCGTGGTCGATCACGATCCGGTGCAGCACCGAGCGTTCGATGCCGTCGGGCTGGGCCGGGGCCGGGCTGGTGAATTGCACGACGCCTCCCAGCGGCACGGGCTGGTCGTCGGGCAGCGCGGAGAGCACGACGACGTCACCGGGGTCGATGTGCGGTTCCATGGACCCGGTCTGGATGACGGTGGAACTCCAGCCGAACACGGCCGGGATGAGGGCGATCGCGGCCAGGGCGGCGAGCATCACTAGGTAGATTTGGGCGGCGGTGCCGGTGACCAGCCGGGCCCAGCCCCACAGTGCGGCCGTCATACCCTCAGGTGCTGGCTCGGCGGTGGGGCTGGGGGTTGGCTCGGTCCGGTTCCGCACGGAGAAACGGCTCAGCCGGCCGGGGCGTCGGCGCTCTGCAGCTCCCAGACCAGGTCCACGCTCACGTTCGCGCCCTGCAGGGCGTCGACCTGCTGCGGGGTCAGCCCGGTGGTGTCGAACGTCCAGGTGCCGCGGTAGGTCGTCGACTCCCCGGCCGTGCCGGCCGTCTGCCACCGGGCGCCGCCGGTGGCGTAGTTGTTGTTGACCTGGGCCAGGGTGGACAGCGACTGAGCCGGCAGGGCGCCGGGCACGGGGCTGAAGCCGTCGCAGTTGTCGAAGGAACCGCCGGTGCCGCGCTCGACGACCAGGTCGATGTGGTCCTGCAGTCCGGCGGCGGAGCCGGAGAGGTTCTGGGTGTAGGCGCGCACCTCGCCGGCGACGGTGGAGTTGGAGGTCACCTCGATGCACTTCTGCCCGGTCTGGCCAGGAACCAGGTTCTGCACGGTGAACCCGGCGCGTCCGGCGTCGTCGTCGGTCAGGGCGACCTGGCCGGTGGCCCAGGAGTTGCCGGCATTGCGGGTGGTGGCCGTGAAAGCGGCCGTGGAGCCCTGCCACACCATGAGACCGGCCACCAGAACGGCGACAGGGGCGGCGGAGAAACCGGCGATCTTGCGGGCACGAGGGGAGGGAGTGCGCATGGGGGGTCCTGTTCCGCGACGGAGCCCGAGGTAGGGCCTTGTCCTGTGCCGTCGCTGCATGGGGTGGAGGGTGCGGCTGGTCGGCGATGGGGGTCCTCGGTCAACCGCGGTCACCATATGTTCTGCCTCGGTGGCTCTCCAGGACTTCTGTCCATCACCGGTGGCGCTGGCACATACCCCCATGTGCGAACGGAAATCGAAATGGTGTCATCAGCTGACGTATCCCGTCACACACGCTTGGGCGCGGGCCCGGGTCCGGTGGACAAGGGACAGATCCTGAGCGATTCAGAAATGCTCAACCTCTGTGCGCAGCACGAGGGTCTGCGCTCCGTGGTCGTCAAAGGATCCGTATGCGTCCGAGCCGAAAGCGAACGTCTTGCCCAGCAACAACCAGGCGCTCATCGGTGAACGACAGCCGGCGTCCACCGGCATCAACTACTGATAACAGCGAGTATTGCCCAATGCATCAGCGGGAACGATCGGGCCCATGGGAAGCGGTCAGCCCCGCCCTGGGACCGCCCCAGACTCGGCTGAATCGGTCAAGCCCCAGGTAGTGGTGTAGCGCCCGGGCAGCAGACCCGAAGGAAGTCCAGCACGTTTTTGCTGTGGGCCTGTCGGCGGGGTCCTCCGCCGACAAAGGACACCGGCAGTGTGGTGGGCTACAGGCGTGCCACTGCGTTGTGGTAGGCGGCTTGGGATTGTGGCGATGAGTTGATGCGCCAGTCGAGTTCCTTGTCCAGGTGGAACCAGATGATGGCTTTCACATCGCCTTGTTGTTCGAAGTACGTGAAGGCCTCGGTGATCCAGGTGGCCTTGGCTTCACCGTCGTCGGGGTCTTCTGCCGATGCTGTTTCGGTGATGATGATCGGCAGGTCGGTGTCGAGGGACCGCAGTTGCTGGATTCCTTCCTGGAACAGGCTGTGTGCTTGAATCCAGCCGGTGGGGCCGGGCTGTCCCCAGTTGTAACCGTCAAGGCCGAGCAGGTCCACGGTTTCAGGGCCTGGGAAGTAGTCCGTGAGCGTCCCGGGTGTCTTGGTCGTGAGCCCGTTGGGGACGTTGGGGGCCCAGCACCAGCGCACATTGTCAGCCTCGGCGGTGTCGAAGATGTTGCGGACGTGGCGCCAGGCCTGCACGTAATGCTCCGCGGTGTTTCCTTGCACACCGGCACCCCAGGGATACCAGTCACCGTTCATCTCATGGGCGAAACGCAGCACGACGTCGCGCCCCCATCGCCCCAGTTCCTGGGCCCAGGTGCGGATGTGGTCGTCGTGGTCTCCTGCGGCGATCCGGACCAAGCTGAACTGTGCTTGCTCCACCACAACGGAGGGTGATTCCTCTGAGGCGGGCGCGTGCCACGGCTCCCAGGTCAGAACCGGCACCGCCCCTTGGGCCAGGGCCGCATCGAGGGTCTGCAGCGGTGGGCGCTCCAGGGCCCAGTCGCAGAACAGGAGAATCCACTGTGCGGGGGATCCGACCATGGCGTTGTAGGTGCTCACGCCCGCACGGTCCGCTGGGCCTGCGGGCAGGCACACCCCGTGCTCCAGGGAACGGGTGCGCACAGGAGGAGCAAAGGGCCGTGACGCCGGGGAACCACCGCATCCGGTGAGCATTAGTGCTCCCATTCCGAGCAGCACCCCTCGGCGGGTCGGCCGGCGGCCGTGTTCGTGGCCCGGGCGCCACGAGGACGGCACGTCATGCGCCGGGCGAGGGGTCGTCATGGTCAGCCAAGTGTAGCCAGCGCCGACAGAAGCCCACTGAGTCCTGCCAATCCGTTGTCCCCAAAGTTAGTGACAAGTCACCAATGACATATCATGTAATACTTGGCAGTAGCTTATTGCTTAAGCATAGTTGAGGGTAGTTCGGGAGCAGGGGGCTCCGGCGATCCGCGGAGAAGTGGGGACTTCGCGCGACGGCGCCGCCTCTTGTTCACACCGTGGGGGTGGTGCTGATAGATCCACATGGCCCCTGCACATTCATGGCTGGGGGGCCGAATGAAAATCGTTGCGCTGGTGCCTGCCTACAACGAGTCCGCAAGCATCGGAACCACGATCCAGGCTGTCCTGGATCAGGACCGGCCGGCTGATCACGTCGTGGTGGTCCCCAACGGGTGCACCGATGACACCGCCGAGGTGGCGCGAGGGTATCCGGTGACCGTCATGGAGCTGCCGCAGCTGGAGCACCGGAAGTCGGAGGCGCTCAATCGTGCCTGGGCCCGGTACGCCCAGGACGCCGACATGGTTGTGTGCATTGACGCCGACACCTGGCTGCCGCCGCATGCTTTTGCGGACTGGGCGCAGGAGTTCACCGACTCGCCCCACCTGGGCGGGTCCTCGTCGAAGTTCACCATGCAGGCTCCTGATCTGCTGTCGAGGTTGCAGAAGGCCGAATTTGCGACCTGGACCGACACCAGCCTGCGGCGCGGCACCACCCACGTGCTCGCCGGCACCGGGTGCGCGATCAGCGGCGCGGCCCT
>NZ_JBHVDI010000007.1:0-52940 GCF_042802875.1 Kocuria sp. NPDC057446
GCGCCGCCCCGTCCGGGCAGCGCGCCGCTCCCTGCGGCCGGGACGGCCGGGGTGCTAGTGGGTGAGGTCGATGGCGACGACGCCCACCGCGATGATCAGGGCGGCGGAGAGGAGGAAGCCGGCCGTGATGGCGATGAGCGCCCAGGAGCGGGCGGATCCCGGTCGCTGCGAGCCGGGGCGGTCGGGGGCTGATGAGCTGGTCTGGTTCATGCCCACCATTCTGCGGCATCCGTGCGACCGGCTCCACCACGACGCGGCCCCGCACGCCGCCCAGCGGGCCCCGGCACGCGGGCCACGGGGTCTTGACGCGGCGCGGAGCAGCCCACAGACTGTGACCACTCGCGCCAAACGTCTGTTTTCAGACCTTTGTGGAATCCCGGAGGGATCGTCCCATGCCCGAATCCCCAGCACAGCCCACCCGCACCGACGAGTACTTCCAGCACCGCCAGCTCCGGTCCGGCGCCGCGGGCTGGGTCCTGCTCGCCGGCCTGGGCATCGCCTACGTCATCTCCGGGGACTTCGCCGGATGGAACATCGGCCTCTCCCAGGGCGGGTGGGGCGGGCTGCTCATCGCCTTCGTGCTCATGGGCCTCATGTACACCTGCATGGTCTTCGGCCTCGCCGAGCTCTCCTCCACCCTCCCCACGGCGGGCGCCGGCTACGGGTTCGCCCGCCGCGCCCTCGGCCCGCTCGGCGGCTTCGCCACCGGGACGGCCGTGCTCATCGAGTACGCCGTGGCCCCCGCCGCGATCGCCACGTTCATCGGCGGCTACATCGAGGCGCTGGGCCTGTTCGGGATCACCAACTCCTGGCCCGTCTACCTCGTGACCTACCTGGTGTTCATGGGCATCCACATGTACGGGGTGGGCGAGGCGCTCAAGCTGATGTTCGGGATCACCGTGATCGCGGTCCTCGCGCTGGGGGTGACCGTCGTCGCGCTCGTGCCGCACTTCGACGCCGCCAACCTCTTCGACATCGTCCCGGACGACGCCGTGGGGGCGAGCGCGTTCCTGCCCATGGGCTACGCGGGGGCGATGGCGGCCCTGGTCTACGGCATCTGGTTCTTCCTGGCGATCGAGGGCGTGCCGCTGGCCGCCGAGGAGACCGCCGACCCCCGCCGGGACATGCCGCGCGGGATCATCGTGGCCATGGGATTCCTCCTGGTCTCCGGCGCGCTCATGCTGGTCCTGGTGCCCGGAGCCGGCGGCTCGGAGGCGATGAGCACCTCGGACAACCCGCTGCCGGAGGCCATCCGCACGGTCGCCGGGGCGGACAGCGTGATGGCGAACATCGTGAACTACGCGGGCCTGGCCGGGCTGGTCGCGAGCTTCTTCTCCATCATGTTCGCCTACTCGCGGCAGCTGTTCGCCCTCTCCCGGGCCGGGTACCTGCCGCGCTTCCTCTCGCTGACCGGCAAGCGCAGGACCCCGTGGGTCGCCCTCATCGTGCCCGGCAGCATCGGTTTCGTGCTCGCGGCGGTGACCGGCGACGGCGGTCTGCTCATCAACATCGCGGTCTTCGGCGCCACCGTCTCCTACGTGCTGCTGAACCTCTCCCACATCGTGCTGCGGCTGCGCGAGCCGGACCTCCCGCGCGGCTACCGCACCCCGGGCGGCGTGGTCACCACCGGCATCGCCCTGGTGCTGGCGCTCGTGGCCGTGGTCGCGACGTTCCTGGTCGACGTGCTCGCCGCGTCCATCACGGCCCTCGTGTTCGTCGTCTTCCTCGCCTACTACTGGTTCTACAGCCGCCACCGGCTCGTGGGCCACGCCCCCGAGGAGGAGTTCGCGCAGATCCGCACCGCCGAGGCGGACCTGCACTGACGACCCGCCCCGCCCGACCCCCACTCCCCACGATCCCATCGATTCCAGCGATCCCAGCGACGAAGGACCGGACCCATGACCGAGACTCCCCAGCACCCGCGCAACGACCGGATGCTCACCGTCGAGCAGCTGCGGCGGCACGTCGCCGACGGGCTCGTGGACACCGTGGTCCTGGCGTTCACCGACATGCAGGGCCGGCTGCAGGGCAAGCTCAACCACGCGCAGTTCTTCCTGGACTCGGTGCTGGACGAGGGCGCCGAGGGCTGCAACTACCTGCTGGCCGTGGACACGGAGATGAACACCGTGGGCGGGTACTCGATCAGCGACTGGTCCTCGGGCTACGGGGACATGGAGTTCGCCATGGACCTGGACACCATCCGGCTGATGCCGCACAACCCGGGGCAGGTGATGATCCAGTGCGACCTCACCGGCCACGACGGCCGGCTGATCCCGATGTCACCGCGGTCCATGCTGCGCCGCCAGCTCGACCGCGCCCGGGACCTGGGCTTCACCATGGTCACCGGCACCGAGCTGGAGTTCTGCGTCTACAACACCAGCTACGAGGACGCCTGGGACGGCGGCTACCGGAACCTGGTCCCGGCCAACCAGTACAACGTGGACTACTCCGTGCTGGGCTCCCAGCGGGTCGAGCCGCTGCTGCGGGAGATCCGCAACGCCATGTACGCCGCCGGGCTGACCGTGGAGTCCGCCAAGGGCGAGTGCAACCTCGGCCAGCACGAGATCGCGTTCCGCTACGACGAGGGCATGGTCACCGCGGACAACCACGTGGTCTACAAGCTCGCCTCGAAGCAGATCGCCCACCAGCAGGGGAAGTCCATCACCTTCATGGCCAAGCCCAACGAGCGCGAGGGCAGCTCCTGCCACATCCACATGTCCCTGCGCGGACCGGACGGGGAACTGGTCTTCTGGGACCGGGAGCAGGACGCCCGCTCCCGCACCTACGAGCACTTCATCGCCGGGGTGCTGCGCACCATGCGGGAGTTCACGCTGTTCTACGCCCCGACCATCAACTCGTACAAGCGCTTCGTCGAGGGCAGCTTCGCCCCCACCTCGGTGGCCTGGGGCGTGGACAACCGCTCCTGCGCGGTGCGCCTGGTGGGCAGCGGGCAGTCCGCCCGGATGGAGAACCGGCTCCCGGGCGGGGACGTGAACCCGTACCTGGCGCTGGCCGCGATGCTGGCCTCGGGCCTGCACGGCATCGAGCAGGAGCTCGAGCTGGAGCCGATGACCGAGGGCAACGCCTACGAGTCCGACGCCCCCGTGGTGCCCTCGACCATGCGCGAGGCCCGGGACCTGCTCGCCGGCTCGGAGCTCGCGCGGGAGCTGTTCGGCGAGGACGTCGTCGAGCACTACGTGCACTACGCCGACGTGGAGCTGACGGCCTTCGAGGCCGCCGTCACCGACTGGGAGCTGCGCCGTGGCTTCGAGCGCCTCTGAGCCGGGCGGGCCCGGGTACCGGCCCCGGATCGGGCTGACCACCTACTACCAGGAGGGCTCCTGGGGGGTCTGGAACTCCGTGGCGGCGATCGTCCCGGGCGCCTACGTCGAGGCGGTCGCCGCCGCCGGGGGCACCCCCCTGCTGCTGCCCCCGGTCGGGACCGATCCCGGCGTGCTGGACCTGCTGGACGGGCTGGTCGTCATCGGCGGCGTGGACGTGGACCCGCGCTTCTACGGCGCCGAGCGGCACGAGCTGACCTCGTCCCAGCCCTCCCGCGACGAGCACGACCTCGCCCTGACCCGGGCGGCGCTGGAGCGCGGGCTGCCCCTGTTCGCGATCTGCCGCGGCGCCCAGATCCTCAACGTGGCCCTCGGCGGCACCCTGATCCAGCACCTGCCCGACGTCAACGAGAACGCCGTGCGCTACCGGCCGGAGCCGGGCCGCTACGGGGAGGTCGAGTTCAGCACCGCGCCGGGCAGCCGCTGCCGGGAGCTGCTGGGCGAGACGGCGTGGTCCCCGTGCTACCACCACCAGGCGCTGGAGACCGTGGCCGAGGGACTGGTCGTGACCGCCCGTGCCGAGGACGGGACGGTCGAGGCCGTCGAGACCACGGAGGGCGGCTGGACGCTCGGCGTGCAGTTCCACCCCGAGGAGAACCGGAAGGACTCCCGGCTCTTCGAGGGCTTCGTCCGCGTGGCCCACGACTGGGCGCAGGGCCTCACCCCGCAGCACCGCACCCCGCAGGACCGCCCCGGGGGGACCGGCCGGGCACAGACCGCCCCACAGCGAGAGGACACCCGCATCCCATGACCACCACGCAGATCATCGACCCCGCCACCGAGGAGCTCGTCGGCACCGTCGAGCTGACGTCCCGGGAGCAGACGGACGCGGCGATCGAACGGGCCCGGCGGGCCTTCGACACCTGGCGCACCGTGGCCCCCGCCGACCGCGCCCGGCTGCTGCGCCGCTTCGCCGACGCGGTGGACGCCGACCTCGAGCACCTGGCGGCCCTGGAGGTCCGCAACGCCGGGCACACCATCGGCAACGCCCGCTGGGAGGCCGGCAACGTCCGGGACGTGCTGACCTACTACTCCGGGGCGCCCGAGCGGCTCTCGGGGCAGCAGATCCCCGTCCCGGGCGGGGTCAACCTCACCTTCCACGAACCGCTCGGCGTGGTGGGCATGATCGTGCCCTGGAACTTCCCCATGCCGATCGCCGCGTGGGGATTCGCCCCGGCGCTCGCCGCCGGCAACACGGTGGTGCTCAAGCCCGCCGAGCTGACCCCGCTCACGGCCGTCCGGCTCGGGGAGCTGGCCCTGGAGGCAGGGCTCCCCGAGGGCGTGCTCACCGTGCTGCCCGGGAAGGGCTCGGTGGTGGGGGATCGCTTCGTGACCCACCCCGCCGTGCGCAAGGTCGTGTTCACCGGCTCCACCGCGGTGGGCAGGCGGATCATGGCCGGCTGCGCGGAGCAGGTCAAGCGACTCACCCTCGAGCTGGGGGGCAAGAACTCCAACATCGTCTTCGCGGACGCCGACCTCGAGCAGGCCGCCGCCACCGCTCCCGCCGGGGCCCTGGACAACGCGGGCCAGGACTGCTGCGCCCGCTCCCGGGTGCTGGTCCAGCGCTCCGTGCTGGACCGCTTCCTGGAGCTGCTGGAACCGGCCGTGCGGGACTTCGCGTGCGGGGACCCCTGGGACGAGGCCACGCAGATGGGGCCGCTGGTCTCGGCCGCGCACCGGGACTCCGTGGCGTCCTTCCTCGACGACGACGCTCGGGTCGCCTTCCGCGGCACCGCCCCCGACGGCCCCGGCTGGTGGTTCCCGCCCACCGTGCTCACCCCGACCCCGGACGCCCGGGTGTTCCGGGAGGAGATCTTCGGTCCGGTCATCTCCGTGGTCCCCTTCGAGGACGAGGCGGACGCCGTGCGGATCGCCAACGACACCGAGTACGGGCTCTCCGGGTCGATCTGGACCCGGGACGTGGGGCGTGCGCTGCGGGTCTCCCGCGCCGTCGACGCCGGGAACCTCTCCGTCAACTCGCACGCCTCGGTGCGGTACTGGACGCCGTTCGGCGGCTTCAAGCAGTCCGGCTTCGGCCGGGAGCTCGGCCCGGACGCCCCGCAGGCGTTCACCGAGACCAAGAACGTGTTCCTCGCCACCGGCTGACCCCACCGGCTGACGCCCCCCGCACCACCACCCGCCCCGCCCGGGGCGGCCCCCACCACCGAAGGAGGACCCATGGAGGTCAACGCCCGCCGCCTGGTCGGCCGCAGCGCCGTCATCACGGGAGGGGCCAGCGGCATCGGTCTCGCCGCGGCCCGCCGCCTCGCCGCCGAGGGCGCGCACGTCGTCGTCGCGGACCTGAACCCCGCGGCCGGGGAGGCGGCCGCCGAGGAGGTCGGGGGGCTGTTCGTGCGCACCGACGTGGCGGACGAGGCGGACGTCGTCGCGCTCTACGCGGCGACGCACGAGGCCTACGGATCGGTGGACATCGCCTTCAACAACGCCGGGATCAACCCGACCGACGACGCCTCGATCCTGGACACCGGCCTCGACGCGTGGCGGAGGGTGCAGGAGGTGAACCTCACCAGCGTCTTCCACTGCTGCAGGCACGCCATCCCCTACATGCGGGAGCAGGGGAAGGGCTCGATCGTCAACACCGCGTCCTTCGTGGCCGTCATGGGCGCGGCGACCTCCCAGATCTCCTACAGCGCGTCGAAGGGCGGAGTGCTGTCGATGAGCCGGGAGCTCGGCGTGCAGTTCGCCCGGGAGGGGATCCGCGTCAACGCCCTGTGCCCCGGCCCGGTCAACACGCCGCTGCTGCAGGACCTGTTCGCCGCGGACCCGGAGCAGGCCCAGCGCCGGCTCGTGCACGTGCCGGCCGGGCGGTTCGCGGAGCCGGAGGAGATCGCCGCGGCGGTCGCGTTCCTGGCCAGCGACGACGCCTCGTTCGTCAACGCCGCCACGTTCCTGGTGGACGGGGGGATCTCCGGGGCCTACGTCACCCCGGTGTGACCCGCCGGGATCAGGAGGCGGCGCCGGACAGGTCCTCCCGCAGCGCCGCTACGAATCCGTCCACGTCCTCCTCGGCGGTGTCCCACGAGCACATCAGACGGACCTCGCCGACCGCCGGGTCCCACACGTAGAACGGCCAGCGCTCCTGCAGCCGGGCCGTGGTTGCGGCCGGGAGCACCGCGAAGACGGCGTTGGCCTCCGGGGTCTGCGTCACCCGGGCGCCGGGGACCTCCGCGATCCCGGCGGCCAGGCGCCGGGCCATCGCGTTGGCCCGGCGGGCCGAGTCGAGCCACAGGTCCCCCGCGTGCAGGGCCAGCAGCTGCGCGGACACGAAGCGCATCTTCGAGGCCAGCTGGGTGGAGAGCTTGCGCACGAACCGGGGCTGGCGCACGGCGTCCGGGGTGAGCACCACGACGGCCTCCGCGCCCATCAGCCCGTTCTTGGTCCCGCCCCAGGAGACCACGTCCACGCCCGCGTCGGTGGTCAGGGTCTGCAGCGGGACGTCCAGGGCCGCGGCGGCGTTGGCGAGCCGGGCGCCGTCCAGGTGGACCGCCAGCCCCAGGCCGTGCGCGTGCTCGCAGACCGCGCGCAGCTCCTCCGGCGTGTAGACGGTGCCGAGCTCGGTGGACTGGGTGACGGTGACGACGCGCGGCTGGGCATGGTGCTCGAAGCCGAAGCCGTGCGCCTCCCGGTCGATCAGCTCCGGCGTCAGCTTCCCGTCCGGGGCGGGCACCGCCAGCATCTTCACGCCCGCGACCTTCTCGGGCGCCCCGCACTCGTCCACGTGCGCGTGCGCCGTGGTCGTGCAGATCGCGGCGTCCCAGCGGTCGGTCATCGCCGCGAGCGCCACGACGTTCGCGCCCGTGCCGTTGAACAAGGGGTAGCACTGCGCGTGCTCCCCGAAGTGCCGGCGGACCACGTCCTGCAGCGCCTCGGTGTAGGGGTCCGCTCCGTAGGCGCCCACGTGGCCGCCGTTGGCGGTCGCGAGGGCCTGGAGCACCTCGGGGTGGACGCCGGCGTGGTTGTCGCTGGCGAAGCCCCTCCGGGCGGGGTCGTGCAGGCGGGACAGGACGGAGTCGGTCACAGGGGTCCTTCCGGTGGGTCGGCGGTGCGCTGGGCGGCACTCGCACTCTACTCGCGCGTCCGCCGGGGCCGCCCGGCCCGCGCCCGGTGCGGGACCCGCCGACCGCGGGCGCGCCCGGTGCCGGTCCTCGGTAGGGTCGGGGCATGCGCATCGTGCGGGCCGCCGCGGCCGTGGTCGTCCGGGAGGACGGCCGGCTGCTGCTGGTCCGCCGGGGCACGGAGCCCCAGCGCGGGCGCTGGAGCGTGCCGGGCGGAACGGTGGAGCCCGGCGAGACCGTGGCCGAGGCCGCCGTCCGGGAGGCCTTCGAGGAGACGGGTGCCCGGGTGCGCGCGGAGCGGGAGCTGGGGGTGGTGCGCGTCCCGGCCGGCGCGGGCGTCGTGTACGAGGTGCACGACGTCGCCGCGACCTACCTCGGCGGGACGCTGCGCCCCGGCGACGACGCCGACGCCGTGCGCTGGGCGGCCCCGGGGGAGCTCGCGGAGCTCGAGACCACCGACGGGCTGCTGGAGCACCTCGCCCGCTTCGGCATCCGCCCGGGCTGAGCCGGGGCCCGTGCCGCCTCTCGTCCGGGCCCGCGGCGCGTGCTTGGATAGGGGCATGGCACAGACGCGGGGCTTCTACGTCGACACCGTGGAGCGCACCACCACGGCGGACCAGGACGCGGTGTGGGCGGTCGTCGAGGGCATCGGCGGCGAGCGCGGCTGGTACAGCACCGACCGCGCCTGGGCGGCCCGCGCCACGGCCAACCGCCTGGGCCTCCCGCCCGGGCGGCTGCGCCACCGCGAGGACCCGGACCACCTGTCGACCGGCGAGCGCCTGGACTGGTGGACCGTCGAGGCCCTCGAGCCGCCGCGGCGGCTGCGGCTGCGGTCCGTGGTGCGGATGCCGGGGGACGCCTGGCTCGACATCTGCCTGGAACCGCGCCCGGACGGCACCCTCGTCTACCGCCAGACCACGGTCTTCCGCCCGGCAGGTGCCGCCGGCCGTGCCTACTGGTACGCCATGCTCGCCCCGCACAAGGCCGTCCTGGGCCGGCTCGCCACGGACATCCTGCGGCAGGCGGGCGGATAGGGCTCTTCCGCCCCGGCCGCTCCCGCCGTAGCGTGGTCTCACCGGCCACCGTGACGCCCGGTGGACGCGGCCGGTGGCCGGGGGAGTACCTCGGCACCGCTGCCGGGCGGAGCCTCCAGGAGAGTGCCGCCATGACCGCCGACGCCCCGTCCGTCCCCGATTCCCGCGCCCTGGCCGACGAGGCCGTCGCCCTGGTCCGCGAGTGGCTCGTGCGCGCCGCCGAGGGCCGCCGGCGCCGCGACGGCGCCGCCGACCGGCTCGCCACCGTCCTGCAGGACCCCCACGGGCTCGAGTTCACCGTCGGCTTCGTGGACCGGGTGGTGCGCACCGAGGACGTGCGGGCCGCCGGGCGGGCCCTGCACGGGCTCGCCGAGATCGTGCCCCGCACCATGTCCGCGGCGGACCGCGCCCAGATCCGGCTCGGGGCGGCCCTCTCGGCCACGGCGCCCCAGGTGGTCGTCCCCGCCGCCCGGACCCGGCTCCGCCAGCTCGTGGGCCACATGATCGTCGACGCCCGCCCCCGGCCGTTCGGGCAGGCCGTCAAGCGGCTGACCGCCCAGGGGCACCGGCTCAACATCAACCTGCTGGGCGAGGAGGTCCTCGGCGGGGAGGAGGCCGACAAGCACCTCGCCGAGGCCGCCGCGCTGCTGGACCGGGACGACGTCGACTACGTCTCCGTCAAGGTCTCCTCCGTGGTCCCGCAGCTCTCCCACTGGGGCTTCGAGGGGACCGTGGCGAAGGTCGTCGAACGGCTGCTGCCCGTCTACCGGGCTGCCGCCCAGGCCCCGGCCGGCAGCAAGTTCATCAACCTCGACATGGAGGTCTACTCTGACCTGCACCTCACCACCGAGGTGTTCACGCGCCTGCTCGAGCACCCGGAGCTGCGCGGTCTCGAGGCGGGCATCGTGGTCCAGGCCTATCTGCCGGACGCGCTCGCGGTGGTCCGGCGGCTCTCGGTGTGGGCCGCCGCGCGGGTCGAGGCCGGCGGCGCCGGGATCAAGGTGCGGCTCGTCAAGGGCGCGAACCTCCCCATGGAGCGCGTGGACGCCGAGCTGCACGGCTGGCCCCTGGCCACGTGGGACAGCAAGCAGGAGACCGACACCAACTACAAGCGGGTGCTCGACTGGCTGTTCGTGCCCGGGCGGATGACCGGGCTGCGGCTGGGGGTGGCCGGGCACAACCTCTTCGACATCGCCTTCGCCCACCTGCTCGCCCGGCGCCGGGGCGTGACGGAGCGGATCGAGTTCGAGATGCTCCAGGGCATGGCGGTCGAGCAGGCGGGGGCCGTGAGCGCCGACGTGGGGCAGCTCCTGCTCTACGTGCCCGCCGTGCGCCCGGCGGAGTTCGACGTGGCTGTGTCCTACCTCGTGCGCCGGCTCGAGGAGAACGCCTCGCACGAGAACTTCATGTCGGGGATCTTCGAGCTGGCCCCGGACAACGAGGTCTTCGCCCGGGAGGAGCGCCGCTTCCGCGCCGCCCTGGAGGCACTCGACCCGCAGGAGAGCGCCGCCCCGGCCCCCGCCCGGGCCCAGGACCGCACCGCGCCCGGGGCCGGGTCCGCGCACCTGCCGCTGGAGGAGCCCTTCCGCAACGAGCCGGACACCGACGTGTCCGTGCCCGCGAACCAGGCGTGGGCGGACGGGATCGCGGCCCGGATCACGGACCGCCAGTGGTACGAGTCCCTGCCGGTGCCCGATCCCGTCGGCGCCGAGGACGTCGAGCGGCTCGTGCGCACGGGGCGGGACGCCGCCGGGCAGTGGCACGCCCGCGGCGCCCGCGAGCGGGCGGAGGTCCTCAACCGGGCGGCGGACGTGCTGGCCGGGCGGCGGGCGCACCTGCTGGCCGTGGCCGGGGCGGAGGCGGGCAAGACCCTGGGCCAGACGGACCCGGAGGTCTCGGAGGCGATCGACTTCTGCCGCTGGTACGCCCGCCGCGCCCTCGAGCTCGAGGCCGTGGACGGCGCCCGGTTCGTCCCGGACCGGCTCGTGCTGATCACCCCGCCGTGGAACTTCCCGCTCGCGATCCCCACCGGTTCCACGGTCGCCGCCCTCGCCGCCGGCGCCGCCGTGCTGCACAAGCCCGCCCCGGAGACCCGGCGCTGCTCGACCGCCGTGGTCGAGGCGCTGTGGGAGGCCGGCGTGCCGCGGGACGTGCTCCAGCTCGTCGACTCCGTCGAGGGGGAGGTGGGGCAGGCCATCGTCTCCCACCCCGGGGTGGACCGCATCGTGCTGACCGGCGCCTACGAGACCGCCCGGCTCTTCCAGTCCTGGCGGGCGGGCCGCCCCATGACCGCCGAGACGTCGGGGAAGAACGCCCTGGTCGTCACGCCCAGCGCGGACCGGGACCGCGCCGTGTGGGACCTCGTGACGAGTGCCTTCGGCCACGCCGGGCAGAAGTGCTCGGCGGCCTCCCTCGGCATCCTGGTGGGCAGCGTGGCGGAGTCCGCGCGGTTCCGCCGCCAGCTCCTGGACGCCGCGTCCTCGATGGTCGTGGACTGGCCGCAGAACCTGCAGGCCTCGGTGGGCCCGGTGATCGCCGAGCCCGGGGAGAAGCTGCACCGCGCGCTGACCCGGCTCGAGCCGGGGGAGCAGTGGCTGCTCGAGCCGCGGCAGCTCGACGGCACCGGGCGGCTGTGGCGGCCCGGGATCCGGACGGGCGTGGCCCCCGGCTCCTTCTTCCACCGCACCGAGTGCTTCGGCCCCGTCCTGGGGCTGATGGAGGCCGCTGACCTGCAGGAGGCGATCGAGCTGCAGACCGCGGTCGAGTACGGGCTGACCGCCGGGCTGCACTCCCTGGACCCCGACGAGGTCAGCACCTGGCTGGAGCTGGTCGCGGCCGGGAACCTCTACGTCAATCGCGGCATCACCGGGGCGATCGTCCAGCGCCAGCCCTTCGGCGGCTGGAAGCGGTCCTCGGTGGGCCTGGGCGCCAAGGCCGGCGGACCGAACTACCTGGTCCAGCTCGGCACGTGGCAGAAGGCCCCCTTCGCGGAGGCCCCCGCCGGGCAGGACGGCACCGAGCTCTCCGAGTCCGTCGCCCACCACCTCGCCGAGCTCGGCCCCCTCGTGCCCGAGCCGGACGCCGCCTGGCTGACGGCCTGCGCCGAGCAGGACCAGGCGTGGTGGGACCGGGAGTTCGGCCGGACCCACGACCCCACCGGTCTGCAGGCCGAGGCCAACCTGTTCCGCTACCGCCCGCGCGACGTCGTCGTGCGCGCGGCCGAGGACGCCCCCCTCACGGACGTGGTCCGGGTGGGCCTCGCCGCGGTGCGCTCCGGCGCGCGCACGGTCCTCGCCCCCGCGGCCGAGGTCCCCGCGGAGGTGCGGGGACTGTTCCGCTCGGTGCTGGACCCCTGCGGGGACGAGGCCTTCGCCCGGGTCGCCGCGGACTGGACCGACCCGAGCGGCGCCGGGCGGATCCGGGTGGTGGGCAGCGCGCCCGGGCTCGCCGAGGCGCTCGCGGAGCGGCCCGAGATCGCGCTGCTGACCGGTCCGGTGGTCGGCGCCTCCCGCGTGGAGATGCTGCCGTTCCTCGCGGAGCAGGCCGTCTCCGTCACGATGCACCGCTTCGGCAACCCCTCGACGGACGCCGAGACGGTGGTCCAGCGGCTGATCGCGTCCTCGCCGGGCCTGGGCACACCGGCGCCGGCCGCGCCACCGGAACCCCCGGCCGACATGTAGGCGTCGCCCCTGGTGGGGGCGACTACCGGGTGCCAGGCTGGGTGCATGCGCGCATCCCTGAGGTACCTCGCACTGGGCCTGGCCGGAGCGCTCGGCGTCTCCGGCACCGTTCTCGGCGGCTCCGCGGCCGTCGCGCACGACGATCCGCGGCACGGGGGACGGGACGCCCCCGTCACCGCCGAGCTGCCCAAGGTCCCCACCATGACCGGCGGCGGCGGGGCGGTCTCCTCCGTGGACCCCCTCGCGAGCCAGGTCGGCATCGACGTGCTCGAGCGGGGCGGCACCGCGGCGGACGCCGCCGTGGCCGCGGCCGCCGCCCTGGGCGTCACCGAGCCGTACTCCGCGGGCATCGGGGGCGGCGGCTTCTTCGTGCACCACAGCGCCGAGACCGGGGAGGTCCGCACGATCGACGGGCGCGAGACCGCCCCGGCGACGTTCACGGAGGAGGAGTTCCTGGACGAGGACGGCGAGGCCCTCGACTTCGCCACCGTGGTCAGCTCCGGGAAGTCCGTGGGCGTGCCCGGCACCCTGGCCACCTGGGAGACCGCGGCCGAGGAGTTCGGCACGATGGACCTGCACGACCTGTTGCGGCCCGCGGAGCGGATCGCCGCCCGCGGCTTCGTGGTGGACGAGAACTTCCAGGAGCAGACGGCCCAGAACGCCGAGCGCTTCCGGACGTTCCCCGAGACCGCGGAACTGTTCCTGCCCGGTGGCGAGGCGCCGGAGGTCGGCACCGTGTTCCGCAATCCCGACCTCGCCCGCACCTACCACTCGATCCGGCACGAGGGCACCGGCGCCTTCTACGACGGGCCCATCGGGGCGGCGGTCGTCGACGCGAGCCGCCGGCCGGCCACCGTCGAGGGCACGGAGGTGCTCGCCGGGGAGCTGACCCTGGCGGACCTGCAGGCCTACGAGGCCCTGCTCAAAGAGCCGACCCACACCGAGTACCGCGGCCTGGACGTCTACGGCATGGGCCTGCCCAGCTCCGGCGGCATCACGGTGGCCGAGACCCTCAACCTGCTCGAGGCCTACGACGAGCGCACCGGGACCGGGCTGGCCGAGGTCCCCGACGCCCAGTACCTGCACCGCTTCGCGGAGGCCACGGCGACCGCCTTCGCCGACCGCAACCGGTGGATCGGGGACGTCGAGGGCGTGCCCGTGGAGCAGCTCACGAGCCAGGAGTTCGCCGACGAGCGCGCGTGCCTCTTCGACCCCGGGACGGCGCAGGAGCGCCCGATCCCCTTCGGGGAGCCCGACGGGGAGTACGCCGAGTGCGGGGCGCCCGGGGCCCGCCAGCCCGAGCCCGCCGGCGGCGTCTCGACCACCCACCTCAACGTGGCCGACCGGTGGGGCAACGTGGTGTCCTACACCCTCACCATCGAGCAGACCGGCGGCTCCGGGATTACGGTCCCGGAGCACGGGTTCCTGCTCAACAACGAGCTGACCGACTTCAACTTCACACCCGTCACGGAGGGCGTGCCGGACCCGAACCTGCCCGGTCCGGGCAAGCGGCCCCGCTCGTCGATGAGCCCCACGATCGTGCTCCGTGACGGGGAGCCGTGGATGTCGGTGGGCTCGCCCGGCGGCGCCACGATCATCACCACGGTGGCGCAGATCCTCACCGGGCACATCGACCGGGACCTCGCCCTCGTGGACGCCGTGGCCGCGCCCCGGCTGAGCTCCCGCAACGGGGCGGAGGAGTTCGACCTCGGCCTGGCCGACTCCGAGGTCGGCCGGCAGCTGAGCGGGCTGGGCCACACCCTGGTCCCGCCCCCGCGCCGCTGGATCGGCAACGCCTCGGCCATCCGGTTCCTGGACGACGACCGCTTCGAGGCGGCGGCCGAGACCGAGCGCGGCTACGGCGGCTCCGCCATGGTGGTGCACCCCGAGCCGTGACCCGGCTCCGACGACGCCGCGGGCCCCGTCCGCCCCGGACGGGCTCCGCAGCCGTGCCGGGACAGGTCCTACGCTGGGACCGGACCGCGCGTCCCGCGCCGCCCCCGCCCGACCCAGGAGCCGCACCGTGTTCAGCCATCCGCCCGCCGACCGCCCCGGACCCGTCGAACCCGTCGTGCCGGGCGATCCTGCCCTGGACGACCGGTGGCGGGCGGCGACGGCCGGCTGGCGCCCGTCCTCGATCCGCCCGTCCTCGGTCCGCACGGGCGAGCCGGACCGCGTCCGGGCCTGGGTGCGCCACGCCTGGGAGGACCTCGACGGCCCGACCGCACGGACAGGGGACGACGACGACGCACTCGCCCGGCGGGTGCGCGACCTGATGACCGTGGCCGCGCTGTTCGTCCTGCAGGAGCGCTTCCTGGCCGTCGCCGCCGGCGAGCCGGTCCCCGCCGAGGCGCCCGACCCCCGCGGGGACGGCGCCCCGCTGGACGACGACGAGGTCCTGGCGGTCGTGCGGCAGACGTGGGACGTCGACCCGGCGGAGGAGGGGACGGACGGGTTCGCGGCGGAGCTCGCCGGCTTCTTGCAGGACCACCTGGACGAGCTCGCCGAGGAGGTCCGCGAGCGGCTGGTGGACCGGCGGGGCCCCACCCAGGTGTTCGCCGAGCTGTGGAGCCTGGAGCACGTGGACGAGCTCGAGCCCGCCGACGAGGAGGGGCGGCCGCCGTTCCCGCTCTCCACCGATGACATCGCCTGGATCGTCAGCGGCGTCCCGGGTCCCGAGAAGCACGCCGCCTGGGAGTGGCTCGTCCGCTGAGCCGGGGCCGGGCCGTGCCGCCGGAATAAGTGCGACCGCCGACAAGTTTTATGGATGTATCCACAAAATCTGCGACGAGGAGCCCCGCATGACCCTCCAGCTCGGCCTC
Organism: Kocuria sp. NPDC057446; assembly: GCF_042802875.1. Taxonomy (NCBI): domain Bacteria; kingdom Bacillati; phylum Actinomycetota; class Actinomycetes; order Micrococcales; family Micrococcaceae; genus Kocuria; species Kocuria sp. NPDC057446. Next base: position 14,954 of record NZ_JBHVDI010000007.1, read on the forward strand.
AACACCTTCGGCGACCTCTATCCCGGTCCGGACGGCCGGATGCTCGGCGGGGCGCAGGTGATCCGCAACGTCGTGGCCGAGGCGGTCCTGGCCGACCAGGTGGGCCTGGACTTCTTCGGCATCGGCGAGCACCACCGCGAGGACTTCGCGGTCTCCTCGCCGGAGACGGTGCTCGCCGGCATCGCCACGGTCACCGAGCGGATCCGGCTGGGCTCGGCGGTGACGGTGCTCAGCTCCGACGACCCGGTGCGGGTCTACCAGCGCTTCGCCACCGTGGACGCCCTCTCCTCCGGCCGCGCCGAGGTGATCCTGGGCCGCGGCTCCTTCACGGAGTCCTTCCCGCTGTTCGGCCATCCGCTGGACGAGTACGAGGCCCTGTTCGAGGAGAAGCTGCAGCTGTTCGACCGGTTGCGCACCGAGGGCCGGATCGACTGGCAGGGCCGGCTGCGCGCGCCGATCCAGGGCCTGGAGGTGTACCCCAAGACCGAGGCCGGCGCGCTGCGGACGTGGATCGCCGTGGGCGGCTCGCCCAACTCGGTGGTCCGCGCGGCCCACTACGGCCTGCCCGTCATCTTCGCCATCATCGGCGGCAGCCCGGCGGCCTTCGCGCCCTTCGCCGACTACTACCGCCAGGCCCTCGGGCACTTCGGCAAGGAGGCGCAGCCGGTGGCGTTCCACTCCCCGGGCTACGTGGCGGAGACCGACGAGCAGGCCCGCGAGGAGTTCTTCCCGCACCAGGCCTACACGCACGCCCGGATCGGCCGGGAGCGCGGCTGGGGCCCCCTGACCCGTTCGGAGTTCGACGCGATGTGCGGGCCGGAGGGCGCCTACTTCGTGGGCTCCCCGGAGACGGTCGCCCGCAAGATCGTCCGGTCCTCGGCGGCGCTCGGCGCGTCCCGGTTCGACCTCAAGTACGCGGTGGGCACCCTGGACCACGCCCGGATGCGCCGCAGCATCGAGCTGTACGGCACCGAGGTGCGCCGCTACGTCGAGGACATGACCGCCGACCTGGCCGGTGCCGCCGTGGTGTGACGCCGTGGTGTGACGCCGGCCCGGCCCGGTGCCGGCCGCGCCGGGCCGGAGCGGGCCGTGTCGGGACGAGCCGCTCAGAGCCGGCTCGTCACCGCGTCGGGGGGCAGGGTGGCCCGCACCGTGGTCCCCACGCCCGGCTGCGACCGGACCTCCAGCGCGGCCCCCGCGGCGTCGGCGATGTCCCGCATGATGCGCAGTCCCAGATGGCCCTCCGGGGAGCCCCGGGAGTCGTCGAAGCCGGTGCCGTCGTCGCTGATCGTCAGCACCGTGGCGCCGTGCTCCACGCCGAGCCGCAGGCTCACCGTGGACGCGTGGGCGTGCTTCGAGATGTTCGCGAACGCCTCCCGCGCCACCTTCAGGAGCATGCCCTCCTGCTCCGGGGTGAGGAGCACCGCGGGGCTGATCTGCACGGACGTGTCGATCCCCCGCTGGGCCAGCGGGTCCGCGAGCCGGGCCAGGGCCTTGGGCAGCCCGAGGGTCAGCAGGTCCGGGGAGTACAGGGCGGTGGTGATCCCGCGCAGGGTGCGCAGGCTGCCCTGCAGGATCGCCCGCGACCGGCCCAGGGCGCTGCGCTGCTCCGGCACGGCCGCAGTCATCTCCTGGGCCTCCAGGGAGTAGGACAGGCCGGCCAGGTCCTGGATCACGTCGTCGTGCAGGTCCCGGGCGACCCGGACCCGTTCCAGCTCGGCGGCGTCCACGGCGTGCTGGAGCAGCTGGGCGCGCGCCGTCCGGTGGTCCTGGATCCGGCGGGCGAGGCTGACCGCGGGGGCCAGCTGCGCGAGCTGCAGCAGCGCCAGGGTCAGGAGGACGACCGGGGCCATGCCCATGAGCACGGAGCGCTGCTCGTCCCGCACGATCGAGTCGTCGTAGTAGGCCTCGAAGACGAGCTGCTCGCCGCCGGCGGGGACGAAGCCCACGTAGACCTCGACCAGGCCCCCGGCCCCGGACTCGTGCGCGTTCTCCGCGTCGTGCTGATGCTCGACCGTGGCGACCCCCTCGCCCCGGGCCACGAGCTCCTCGTCCCACGAGGGCGGTCCGTAGTTCTGTCCGATGAGGGCGCGCTCGTCGGAGTACAGGACCGTGCCGTCCGCGTCCCAGATCTTGATCCGGTGGATGGTGCCGTCGGTCAGCCACGGCTGCAGCCGGACGTCCAGCTGGGCGGTGGCGGCGGCGTCGCCCGCCAGGAGGTCGTCGGTGATCAGGGGCGCCACGGCGTAGTTGGCCAGCCGCTGGGTGATGCGCAGGACGCTGTCGACGGCGTGCTCCTCGGCGACGGCCCGGATCCACCACGTCGCCGGGACGGCCGCGACGAGCAGCACCACGAGCCCGGTGAGCAGGAATCTGCGCACCGCGGCCCGCACCTCGGACCGGTCCGTCGGCGGGGCCGGCGGCGGCAGCGGCCAGTCGTCGAAGACGGGCGCGGCCCCCGGGTCGGCGCGGTCCACGCGCGAGAGCAGGCGTCTCACGGCCGGGCCGTCAGCAGGCCGAGCCTCGAGGCCACGGCGACCGCCTCCAGCTGGGAGTGCGCCCCCAGCTTGACGAGGATCGTCTTCACGTAGCCGCGGCAGGTGTTCGGGGTGATGTTCAGCAGCTGTGCGTTCGCGCCCACGCTGTGCCCCTCGGCCATCAGGCGCAGGACCTGCAGCTCGCGCCGGGTGAGCGCCGGGACCCCGGCGTCCGGCCGGCGGGCCGGATCCGTGGCCGCGAGCAGCGAGGGGTGGACCGCCATCGTGCCGCAGCGGGCGCTGCGGATGGTCTCGAGCAGGGTCGCGAGCGAGCCGTCCTTCGGCAGGAACGCGCAGATCCCGGTGCTCGCGGCGGCCTCGAGGACGTGCTGGGTGGGGTCGCCGGTCAGCATGACGATCCGGGTCCCCGGCCGGTCCCGGAGGATCCGGGCGGAGGCGGTCACCCCGTTGCCGCCGGCGAGGTGGTAGTCCATGACCACCACGTCGGGCCGCAGTGCCGCGCTCAGGCGGACGCTCGACTCGACGTCGTCGGCCACGCCGACGCTGCACAGGTCCGGCTCCTGGCCCAGCGCGCCGGTCAGCAGCTCCGCGAACGTGGTGTGGTCGTCCACCACCAGTATCGAGGTGCGCGCCGCGCGCCCCTCCGCAATGTCAGCGTCCATCTCGGACCAGCCCTCCGGCAACTCCCGTACTACGTGTGAGTAGTATGCCGATTGCAAATCATGGGCACCAAGCGGGCGGCTGTCACCTGTTTGGGGCTTGACAAGCGGGCATTCCGTTCGGAAACGCCGTCGGTTGCACCTGCTCACGCCGCCACCCCCTAGGCGGCCGTGCTCAGATTGCGGCCCAGGAAGGCCTGGAGCACCGAGGCCGCCTCCTGCCGGGCGAGCGGGACGCGGGTGCCGGGCATCCAGTCCGGGGCGCCGGCCCGGCCGTGGAGCACGAGGAGGGCCGTCAGGGCCTGACCGAGCTCGTCGCCGGTGGTCGCCGTGGCGCGCAGCATCCGGGCGTAGGACGCCTGCAACGACGAGGAGGGAGCGCATCCCAGCTCGTGGACCAGGGTCCGCCGGCACTGCTCGTAGGCCTGCAGGCCCTCGACCGAGCGCCCAGCTCCTTCGAGCCCGAGCACGAGCACGGTCCAGGCGCGTTCGTTCAGCGGGTCGGCCGCGAGCACCTTCCGGGCCTGGACCACGGCTTCCTCGCAGCGGCCCAGCTCGAGGTCTGCCTCGGCCAGCAGCACACGGGCCTCGGTCACTCGAGCCGCGAAGGCGCTGCGCTGGGAGTCGATCCACTCGCAGTCCTGCTCGTCCTCCAGCAGGGCGCCCGAGGCCATGCCCAGCGCGCGGTGGAGCAGCAGATCCGCCTCGCGGGCGGAGGAGCGCATCGCGGTGTCCAGCAGCCGCTCGAAGCGGGGCAGGTCCAGGTCCACCAGGGCGGCGTCGACGACGTAGCCGCCGTTCGTGGTCCTCAGCGGACCGTTCCTGCCCTGTCCGGGCTGGAGGTGCCGGCGCAGAACGCTGACGTAGCTCTCCAGGTTCGCGGAAGCCGCCGCGGGCGCGTCGGCCCCCCAGAGCAGGTCGACGAGTCGTTGTTTCGACACCGGTGTCCCCAGGTGCAGGAGGAGGATCTCGAGGATCCGCCGCTGCCGGGGACCCCCCAGTTCCTTCGACGTCAGGGTCCGGCTCCCGCGCCGGACCACGAACGGACCGATGACCTGCACCGACAGCCGGACCCCCGTGGCACCGGCTGCGGTTCGAACGTCGACAGTAGAAACTTCCATCGTGATCACTCCCCCCGAAGTGCCTCCACTATGGCGGTCGGCTCCCCTCGGCCAACAGCACCGGATGGGGGGGAGGGGCACCCCCCCATCTGAGGGGTGTGCCATAGGGAACGACCGGCGCGCAGGGTGCCGGCCCCCGGGCGTCCGGGCCTCGCCCGCCCGGCAGCAGTCCGCCCGGAGGGCCGGACGGACCCGGCCGCAGCCCTCGCGGTCACTGGCCGGCGACATGGAACGTCATGAACACGGGGTGGCTGTCCCCCGACCGGACGACGTGCGGAGGCGATCGGTCCGCACCGCAACGTTTCTCCAAGGTCCCGTGCCGACCGTGGGGTCATGACCACTCAGGAATCGACAGCCGTCATCGACACCCCACCGGCCCGGCGGGGACGCCACCGCTGGATGCTGCCGGCGCTGTTCCTGCTGGCGCTCCTCCTGGTGCTCGCGCACGGTGCCCTCTCCGCGGAGAAGGAGCCGGGCACCATGCTCGGGGCCTCCGGGTCCGTGCCCGGAGGGCTCGCGCGTCTCAACGGGGTCATGCCGTACACGCAGTTCGTCGCCCAGGAGGGACGGGACGTGCCGGCGGAGCTCACCGGAGACGTCCCGAGCGGCGCCCACCTGGTGATCGTCCTGCTGGAGCTCACCGCCATGGAGCCCGGAGGCCTGGAGTTCGACGCCGACGACTACGTGGTGGAGCGGCTCGGGGGACGCACGTCGCAGGTGGTCTGGGCGTCGCCGTCCGAAGCTCCGCTCGCGCAGAACGAGACCGTGCAGGCGGAGCTGGTCTTCGAGGTGCCCGACAAGGCCCTCGAGCTGACCCTCGCCGGAGCCGGCGACGTGCGTCTGTCGATGGGTACCGAACACCACAGCGGCGGCGGAGGACGCTGACCGCACGGGACGACCCGGTCGGGGGACTGGTCGTTCCATCACACGTCTTGACCAGAACGCGGGACCGCGCGGAGCGCGACGGTCCCGATCCAAGGGGGAACAACATCATGGCCGTCTCGAGAAGAAACGTCCTGCTGCTGGGCGGGCTGGGAGTCGCAGGGGCGGCTCTGGGCGTGCCGACGACAGCGGTCAACGCCAAGTCGGCGAGCGCGCTCGCCGACTCCCTGATGCCCAGGCCGTTCCGGACCGGGTTCGCCCAGGCGCCCGTCCTCGGTGCCGACGACCCGCTCGGTCGACCCACGATCGATCCCGTCGACGGAAAGCCCATCAAGTACTACACGGTCACGGAGCAGGCCGCCTCGGCCCAGATCCTGCCGACGGCGGGTCTCCTGACGCCCATTCTCGGCTACAACGGCATCTTCCCGGGTCCCACGATCGACGTCTACCAGGGCACGAAGGTCGAGCTCACCGTGGTGAACAAGCTGCCGCGCCAGCACGCCCTGGACGGTCACAGCCTGGACACGTCCACCCACCTGCACGGTTCCGCTTCGCTGCCCCAGTACGACGGCTACGCCAGTGACATCACGCGCCCGGGGTTCCAGAAGACGTACAAGTATCCGAACTTCCAGGGCGCCAGGACCCTCTGGTACCACGACCACGGGGTCCACCACACCGCGCTCAACGCCTATTCGGGACTGGCGGGGCAGTACCACATGCACGACGCCCACTCGGAGCGGCTCCTGCCGCGGGGGAAGTACGACGTCGCGCTCACCGTCTCCGACGCGATGTTCGCCGCCAACGGCTCCCTGGGCTACGACGACAACAGCCGGTCGGGGCTGTGGGGGGACGTCATCCTCGTGAACGGCAGGCCCTGGCCCGTCATGAAGGTGCAGAAGCGGGTCTACCGGTTCCGCTTCCTCAACTGCAGCATCTCCCGGTCCTTCCGGCCCCGGCTCAGCACGGGGGACCCGCTCGTCATGGTCGCCACGGACGGCGGGCTGATGCCCACCGCCCAGCCTGTCCGCGAGTACCGGCACGCCAGCGCCGAGCGCTACGAGTTCCTCGTCGACTTCAGCAAGTACAGGACGGGACAGCGGATCGAACTGCAGAACCTGTCCAACGACAACAACGTCGACTACGACTTCACGAACAAGATCATGGCCTTCGACGTCGTGGACGAGCCCGTGGACACGTCCGACCCCACCTGGAACCGGATTCCCACCACTCTCGCCGGCAGCGAGGTGATGGACCTGCAGGAGAGCCGGTCGACCAGGACGCGGCGCTTCCGGGTCAAGCGCGAGAACAGCACCTGGACGATCGACGGGGTCACCTGGGCGGACGTCATCGCCAGCAACTACCGCAAGGTCGCCGCGGAGGTGCCGCTGGGGGCCACGGAGATCTGGGAGTTCGAGAACAGCTCGGGCGGGTGGTTCCACCCCATGCACATCCACCTGGTGGACTTCAAGATCCTGGGCCGCAACGGCAGAGCCCCCTTCGCCTACGAGAAGGGGCCGAAGGACACCGTCTACGTGGGCGAGGGCGAGACCGTCCGCCTGCTCATGAAGTTCGGTCCCCACCAGGGCCGGTACATGGTGCACTGCCACAACCTGGTCCACGAGGACCACGACATGATGGTGCAGTACCAGGTCGGCGAGTCCGTGGACCCGGACCCCAACGATCCGATGACGGCGGCCCCGGCGGTGCCGGCGGGAACGAGCAGCACCACGCCGTCCCCCGAGCCGTCCCCCTCGGCCTCGCCCTCGCCGTCGGCCTCGCCCTCGCCGTCGCCCTCACCGTCGGCATCGCCGTCACCGTCGCCGTCGCCCTCACCGTCGGCATCGCCGTCACCGTCGCCGTCGCCCTCACCGTCGGCATCGCCGTCACCGTCGCCCACGCCCACCAAGAACTCCGGGAAGAAGTCGCAGACCAAGGATCCGCGTGCCGGCAGATGAGGTGCACCTGTCGTCGCAGCCGTACGGGCTCAGCGGACCCGCTGTCCCGAGAAGAGAGGATGAGCTGACATGCTGCAGCTGAGCCCGGCCCCCGACCCGACCCGGCAGAAGCCGGACCGGACACGTCACCGGCCCATCGGGTCGCGGACCGTCTGGGCGGTCCTGCTGGGCGTGGCCCTGGTCCTGGCCACCCGGGCCTGGTTGATCGAACCCGTGGTCGTCGCCTCGGACAGCATGGAGCCCACGATGGGGCAGAGGAGCGTGGCGCTGCTGCTGAAGCTCGATCCCGATCCCGCCGCGGTGTCCGCGGGCACCGCGGTCGTCTTCCCCCACCCCGATGACGGCAGCACGACCGTGAAGCGGGTGGTGGCCACCGGCGGACAGACCGTGGCGATCGAGGACTCCCTCCTCGTCGTCGACGGCAGGACGGTCGACGAGCCGTTCGTCGACCACAGCCGGATCGACGGCACCTACTTCGGCCCGGTCACCGTCCCCGACGGACACGTCTTCGTCATGGGCGACAACCGGGGGGTGTCGGTCGACTCCCGGCACTTCGGCACCGTGCCCGCCGAGGACCTGGAGGCCACGGTCCTGCTGCCCCGGCCCTGAGCCGGCCGCCGCCCGACGGCGCCCGCACCGGCGGGCCCGGGACATCTCACTCCCCTCGTCCCGGGCCCGCTCCTCCACGTCATGGACGGAGCATCTGCAAGGTATTTCCAAGACCCGCACCGTTGTCTGTTTGCACATGCACCAGCTGGGGGAGAAGGACATCCGATGAAAACCACGAAGAGGATCCGCGTGCCGGAGGGGACGGCGGCGGAGGGCGTCTCGCGCAGGGGCGTCCTCACCGGAGTGATGGCGGGCCTGGCCGCGCTGCCGGTCGCCGGCCAGGCCCATGCCGCGCCCAGGACGCCCGCACCCAAGGTTCCCGCACCCACGGCTCCCGCCGCGGCTCGAGTGCTGAGCGCGGCCCGGTCGGGCCACGGCACGGGGGCGCCGCGCGGCTCCGACATCGCGGTCACCGCGGGGCGGACCAAGGAGGGACGCTTCGGGGTCATGTTCAAGAAGCTCCCGGCCTTCGCCCCGAGCGACGACCTGCTGGCGGATCTCGCGCAGCAGATGGTCGACCGCACCCCGCCGCTGGCCGACGTCTCGCTGAGCAACGACGGGTTCGACAACCCGGACATTCCCGCCGGCTACGCCTACCTGGGGCAGTTCATCGACCACGACATGACGCTCGACAAGACGCCCATGCCGCTGCAGGACATGGACCCGCAGGGCCTCACCAACTTCGACACCCCTTTCTTCGAGCTGGGCTCCGTCTACGGCCGGGGACCGGCCGCCGACCCCCAGCTCTACGACCCGGCCGATCGGCGCCGGATGCGCATCGGGCGGAACCACGACGGTTTCCCGGACCTGCCGCGCAACGCGGACGGCACCGCGATCATCGGGGACCACCGCAACGACGAGAACCTGATCGTCGCCCAGTTCCACCTCACCTTCCTGCAGCTGCACAACAGGTTCGTGGACGAGGGCAGGACGTTCCAGCAGGCGCAGCAGCTGACCCGGTGGCACTACCAGTGGCTGATCGTGCACGACTTCCTGCCCCGGATGGTGGGCAAGGGCCTGGTGGCCGGCATGCTCAGGCCGCGCCGGGGCGGACCGACCGGGGTGGACTGCAGGTTCTACAAACCCGGCAATCCCACCCGGCCCATGATGCCCATCGAGTACTCGGTGGCCGCCTACCGGTTCGGCCACAGCATGATCCGCGCCGAGTACGAGATGCACGACGCGGTCACCATTCCCTTCTTCGGGCACCCGTCGAACGACCTCCGCGGCTCTCGCCCGCTGCCGACCAGAGCCCGGGCCGACTGGAACTATTTCTTCGACGTCCCCGGGATGAGCGAACCGGACGACCGCAACATGACCCGGCTGATCGACACCAAGCTGGCGCTCCCGCTCGACGAGCTCCCGCCGACCGTGGTGCAGCACGTCGACGGCGCCATCCTCTCCCTGGCCCACCGGAACCTGCTGCGGGGCAAGCGGCTGGGCCTGCCGGCCGGCCAGGACGTCGCCAGGGCCATGGGCGTGGCGCCGATCCCCAACGACAGGCTCGGGCTCACGGACCCCGGCTGGAACGGCCGGGCACCGCTGTGGTTCTACATCCTCAAGGAGGCGGAGCTGCTCGGCGGCAGGACGCTGGGTCCCGTCGGCGGGAGGATCATCGCGGAGGTCGTCCTCGGCATCCTCTCGCTGGACCGCACCTCGTTCCTCAACGCCCCCACCGGATGGGCGCCTGCGCGGACACCGTTCGAGTGCGGCGACTTCCTCGAGATGGCCGGTGCCCTCGAGAACATGCCGGTCGGCGACGAGGACGAGGGCACCGAGGACGAGGGCACAGAGGACGAGACGGAGGAGCCGCACGAGGACGAGGAGGAGGTCGAGACGGCGGGCTGAGGACGCGGCCGGCATCAGCGCACGCACAGGACCGTCCTGCCCCTCCGGGCAGGGCGGTCCTGTGCGTGGGCCTGTGGGCGAACCGCGGACCCACAGCACGCAGGAACGGGTCCGGGCCCGTGCTCCGAGAGGTCTCGGAGCGCGGGCCCGGCAGGGGGATGATGTGCTGCGTCTGTGCTGCTATCCGGCTGCGACCACCCCCGTTGCGGTGCCGCCGCGGGTCGACTCCACCAGGATGCTGGACACCCGCTGGCCGGGGCCGGGCTTGGCCCGGTACTCCCAGTTGCCCAGGGTGTCCACCGACGCCGAGGCGATCTTGACGGGCGTACCGTTGCTGGTGTTGTAGATGTTGACCGACGAGACCGGGTTCAGCAGCGTCGGAGCACCGGCCACCACGGCCGTTCCGGAGAGCCGGATCTCCTTGCCCACCCGGTGCCGGGAGGCGGCGTCGACGGTCACCGTGTCGTCGCTCCTCAGCGTGATCGTCACCGGATCGCTCCTGTTGCCGGCGGCGTCCTTGACCACCAGCTGCAGCACCGGGTCCGTGTCCGGTGCCTTGGGCGCGGTGGCGGCGGCCGTCGTGAAGAACGGCACGGTCACCTTGGGCTTCGCCACGTCCGTCCTGTCGAACGTCACCTTGGGCGCGCTGGGATCCTCCTTCTGGGACCATTCGTAGGCGACGACGCCGACGTTGTCCCTCGAACCGCTGCCGTCCAGCTCGGTCGCGATGGCGCGGGCGACGGAGGTCGGCAGCGCGGCGACGGCAGCGGTCGGCTTCTCGGTGTCCTCGACCGGGGTGCCGGTGCCTCCACCCGCGCCTCCCTCGGTCTCCGTGACAGGACCGGGGTTCTCACCTTCAGGAGGAGCGGGGACCGCCGCCGGTGACGCCTCGCCGCCCGTGACCACGACCGGAACAGTGGCCCTGCCGGAGCCGGTCGCGACGGTGACGTCGACCGGGGGCGCCACGGTCTCGAACGTGCCCTCGTGGGTGCCGTCGGCGCCGGCCACCATGGTGCCGTCGAATCCCCTGACGCCGACGACCTTCGGGGTGGACCCCGGGGACGTCTTCGCCGTGACCGTCAGCTTCGTGCCGTCGTACGTGGCGGCGGTGGGGATGGAGACGTCGCTCACGCTCACGGTGCTGGTGCTCTGCGGGTCGTCGGTGAGGTTCTTGACGGTCACCTCGCCGGGTGCTGCGCCGTTGAGCTGGATGCGGGCATAGGCGAGTTCGGAGTCCCCGGGGGCCTTCTCCAGCGGAGTGGTCGGGATGTTCTGCCCGGACACCTCGAGGACATCGCCGCGGCTGGTCGCGAAGACGTCGAGGAAGCCGTCGTTGACGACGGCCTGCTCCGCCTTCACCCCCGTGTTGGTGGCGATCTTGCCCTGGACGGTGAACAGGTCGGTGCTCGCGGCGACGGGCGCGCCGGTCGCCGAGTTCGTGCCGGTCATGGAGAAGGTGGTCCGAAGACCCCCCACGATCCTGTGCGGGACGTCCGGGTTGCCGAGGTAGCCCGCGGGGGCCCCGGTGTCCCACTTCAGGAACGGGCCGAGATTGCTCCCCAGCGGCGTGGTGAAGTTCCCGACAGCCGGAGCGATGTCCTCCACGAGCTTGGCGTTGCCCTCGGCGTCGGTGTCGACCTCGATGGTCCCGTACGGGTGCGGGAAGGACAGCGTGCTGTTGGCCGGCCCGTCCTTGACCACGAGTCGCTGGCGGGCGAAGACCATCTGCTCCCCGGGGGCCACCTCGTTGCCGAAGGCGGCCTCCAGCCCGAGCGTCAGCACGGCACTTCCCCCACCGGGAAGGTCCAGCTCGGAACCGGCCAGCATGTAGAAGATCTCGTGGGGGAAGTTCCCGGGCAGCGCGAGAGGCTGCTCCGGGTCGAAGCCCTCCTCGGGAGCCAGGCCGCAGAGCGGGTTGCGGCCGTCGTCGCACAGTTCCAGGCGTGTCCCGGTCTTGTCCTCGTACCAGGCCGGGAACCCGTACTTGCTGTTCACGGGGCCGACGGCCTCCAGCTGGTTCTTGTTCGTCTCGGTGACCTTGGTCGCGGCGACCGCTGCGCTGATGCCCGTGGCCCCCAGGGCCAGGGCCAAGGACGCTGCGAGACCCTGGCGGAGGCGAGGTCGCCTCGGTGGATCCCGGAAGAGCTCCCTGGGGCGGGTTGGCGTGCTCATGATGTCTCCTCATAGAGCGGGTGGTGATAACACCGCAAATATGTGGAGCGACGCTTGGAAAAACCCTGTCGCACCCGTGACGAACAGCACGTGCGTCACGGCGCGCTGTCTGCGCGAGGGGCGGCGATCATCCGCGCCCCGACGCCCGGAGCCGGTCGAGGGGGCCGGGCCGGCCCGGCGTTCCGCGGGTACCGGCCACGGACGACCTGCCGGGGACGGGCAGACCGGTGTCCGTCGCACCGCACCGGCGGCACGGAGCGACAGCGCGTTCGCTCGTGCGACGCACGGCGTCACACCGGGCCGGGACGCACGTTCCGGTGCTCAGCCCCGCAGCCGGGCCACGGCGTGCTCCTGGTCGAGGATCTCCTGGCGCATCTCGTCCTCGAGGAAGGCGAGCAGGGCGCGGGAGAGGTCCGGGTTCTCGGAGGCCACGGCGTCCCGGGCCACGGCCGCCCGGAAGTCGTGCGCGAACCCGTCGATCGCGGTCTGGGCCACGCAGCTGTGCGTGGAGATGCCGCACAGCAGCAGGTGGGTGGCCTCCAGGTTGCGCAGCCGGGCCGCGAGGTCGGTGTCGAAGAACGCGCTGTCGCGGGTCTTGACGAGTCCCGTCCCGCCCTCGGTGTCGAGGCCGGCCACGTACTCGGACTGCTCCGTGCCGGGGAACGCGAACCCCTGCCCGTCGTCGTGCATGTTGACGGTCCACGTGGAGCGGTCCCGCTCGTGCTGGGTGCGGATCAGCACGATCGGGCAGCCGCCCTCGCGGGCCGCCCGGATCAGCTCGTTGACCTTCGCCGTCACGGGCTCCCGCTGCTCCTCGAGCTCGGGGAAGTCGAAGTACGAGTTCTGCATGTCGATGACGAGCAGGGCGGTGCGGCCCTGCGCCGGGTGCTGGGGCATGGCGTCCTCTCCGGTGCGGGGGAGCCCTGCGAGGAGCTCCGGTGGACAACGATCCGATCAGTGAACTTACTACCTTCGGGCGCGCGGCTCCACCCCGTTCCGGGGCTCCGGTAGCCTGAGGCGCATGGCCTATCACGCGGACTCCCTCGAGCTCGAGGGCAAGGAGATCCTCACGTGGGAACGCTTCGGCGAAGCGACCCAGGAGCTCGCCCAGAGCGTCGTGGACAGCGGCTTCCTGCCGGACATCATCATCGCCGTGGCCCGCGGCGGACTGCTCCCGGCCGGTGCGCTGTCCTACGCGATGGGGGTCAAGCTCTCCGACGCGATCAACGTGGAGTTCTACACCGACGTCCACCAGACCCTGCCGGACCCCGTGCTGCTCGCCCCGATGCTGGACACCGAGTCCATCGCGGGCCGGAAGCTGCTCGTGGTCGACGACGTGGCCGACTCCGGACGGACCCTCGCCCTGGTGCTGGAGCTGCTGCGCGGCCTGGGCGCCGAGGCGCGCTCCGCCGTCATCTACGGCAAGCCGCGCTCCGTGATCCGCCCCGACTACCTGTGGAAGGCCACCGACGACTGGATCGTCTTCCCGTGGTCGGCCGCACCGCCGGTCACCGCCGGGGCCTGACCGGGACGAGCCCGCGCACCACGGCGGAGGCACGCTCCGTCAGCGCAGGGCCGCCCGCACCCCGGGACGTCCCGCCACGACGAGCCACACGACGTTGACCGCCACGAGGACGGTGGTGCTCAGCCCGGGCAGCAGGTGACCGCCCAGGAGGAACACCGCGAGATCGAACAGGTCGCCCAGCACCGCCAGGGAGCAGAAGACGATGCCGAGGATCCAGCCCCACTGCAGCTGCTCGCGCAGCGGGAACCAGACGAGCGCGTAGAGCGCGGTCGTCAGCAGCACGCCGAAGAGCGCCAGCACGGCGCCCAGACCGCCCCCGGGCAGCCCCGGGAACAGGACCAGGTCCTCCATGCCCGGCAGCAGGGTGCTGGGGCCCGCGACCGCCTGCACACCCGTGTCCACCACGTTCACCACGAGGGAGAGCAGGGTCAGCCGCAGCAGGAGCCGCAGCGGGGCGGTCCTCGGCGGCCGGGGCGGGACCGTCCCCGGGCCGCCGGGACCGTGCGGGTGCTGGCTCATGGCCTGTGCCTCCTGGCGCGTGCGGGGTGTGCTCACCGCCGAACCTACCGTCCCCGGGCCCGCCCGGCACGGGTTCCTCCGGTGCGTCCCGCGGGAACCGCCCGCCGGGACGGCCGCTGCGACGTGGATCACCCGGGGTAGGGTGGCACGGTAGGCACCGACGGCGCGACCGCTCGTCGGTCGTGCGCGCACCCGTGACGACCGACCAGCCAGGAGCAGCCGCGACATGACGACTCAGCACGACCGCACCGCCGCCCCCGAACGCCACCGCGCCGAGGTCATCGACGCGCCGCTGCGCGCGGACGTCCGCCGCATCACCACCCTGCTGGGGGAGACCCTCGTGCGCCAGCGCGGCGAGGAGCTGCTGGAGCTCGTCGAGCAGGTCCGCCGCCTCACCAAGGACGCGAAGGACGCCAAGGCCTCCGGGGCCGACGACGCCGCGGGCCGGGTCCGCGACCTGCTCGGCTCCCTGCCCCTCGACCGTGCGACGGACCTGGTGCGGGCCTTCGCCCACTACTTCCACCTGGCCAACGCCGCCGAGCAGGTGCACCGCGTGCGCGTGCTGGGCGGTCGCGCCGAGGAGGAGGGGTGGCTCGCCGCGGCCGTCACCGACGTCGTCGGCGAGGCCGGTCCCGACGCCCTGCGGGACGCGGTGGGCCGCCTGGACGTGCGGCCGGTGTTCACCGCGCACCCCACCGAGGCCTCCCGGCGCTCGGTGCTGACCAAGATCCGGCACCTCTCCGACATCCTGGCCCGCGAGACCGCCGAGGGCTCCGCCGCGCGCCGCAGCCAGGACCGGCGCCTCGCGGAGCTGATCGAGCTCCTGTGGCAGACCGACGAGCTGCGCCAGAACCGCCCCACCCCGCTCGACGAGGCCCGCAACGCCCTGTACTACCTGCGGGAGGTCCTCACCGAGACCATGCCCGTGCTGCTCGCGGACCTGGAGGACCAGCTCTCGCAGCACGACGTGCACCTGCCCGCCGGCCCGCCGCCGCTGCGCTTCGGCTCGTGGATCGGCGGGGACCGGGACGGCAACCCCAACGTCACCCCCGAGATGACCCGGCGCGTGCTCCAGCTGCAGGGGCAGGCGGCCGTCGACATCGCCCTGGGCTTCCTGGACGTGCTGGTCTCCCGGCTGTCCCCCTCCACCGCCATCGTCGAGATCGACCCCGAGCTCCAGGACTCCGTGGCGCGGGACGTGGCCCACCTGCCCGGCCTGGACCCGCGCGTGCTCGAGCTCAACGCCCAGGAGCCGTACCGGCTCAAGCTCACCTGCATCAAGGCCAAGCTCATCAACACCCGCCGCCGGTTCGCGGAGGAGACCGTGCACGAGCCGGGCCGGGACTACCGGGCCACCGCCGAGCTCGTGGCGGACCTGGACGTGGTGGCCCGCTCGCTGCGCCACCACACGGGCGCGCTCGCCGCGGACGGCTCCCTCGCCGCCGCGACCCGCACCATCGCCGGCTTCGGTCTCGGCCTGGCCACCCTGGACGTGCGCGAGCACGCCGACGCCCACCACGAGGCCGTCGGCCAGCTGCTCGACCGGCTGGGCGAGCTGGAGCGCCCGTACGCGGAGATGGACCGCGCCGCGCGCGCCGCGGTGCTCGCCGGGGAACTCGCCGGGCGCCGCCCGCTCGCCCCGCCGGGGCTGGCCACGGGCGCGGTGCAGCTCGACGGCGACGCCGACCGCACGTTCGCCGTCTTCCGGGAGATCGCCCGGGCCCAGGAGACCTACGGCGAGGAGATCGTCGAGACCTACATCGTGTCCATGACCCGGGACGCGGACGACATCCTGGCCCCCGTGATCCTGGCCCGCGAGGCCGGGCTGGTGGACCTCACCGGCGAGCAGGACCGCGCCACCCTCGGCTTCGCGCCGCTGCTGGAGACCGTGCAGGAGCTGCGCCGCTCCGCGGAAGTCATCGACGAGCTGCTCTCCGACCCGGCGTACCGGCGGGTGGTCGCCGCGCGCGGGGACATCCAGGAGGTCATGCTCGGCTACTCCGACTCCAACAAGGAGTCCGGGGTGATGACCAGCCGGTGGGAGATCCACCGGACCGAGCGCCGGCTGCGCGACGTCGCGGCCCGGCACGGCGTGCGGCTGCGCCTCTTCCACGGCCGGGGCGGGTCCGTGGGCCGCGGCGGCGGACCCACCCACGACGCGATCCTGGCCCAGCCCAGCGGTGTGCTGGCCGGCGAGATCAAGTTCACCGAGCAGGGCGAGGTCATCAGCGACAAGTTCTCCCTCCCCGCGCTGGCCCGGGAGAACCTCGAGCTGTCCCTGGCCGCGGTGCTGCGCGCCACGGCGCTGCACCAGGACCCGCGCTCCACCGAGGAGGAGCTGGACCGGTGGGGGGAGGTCATGGACGTGGTCAGCGACGCCGCCTTCGCCGCCTACACGGGCCTGGTCGAGGACCCCGACCTCCCGGAGTACTTCCTGTCCGCCACCCCCGTGGAGCAGCTCGGCGCGCTGAACATCGGCTCCCGCCCGGCCAAGCGCCCGTCGTCGGACAAGGGCCTGTCCGGGCTGCGGGCCATCCCGTGGGTCTTCGGCTGGACGCAGTCCCGCCAGATCGTGCCCGGCTGGTTCGGCGTGGGCTCGGGTCTGCGCGCCGCCCGCGAGGCCGGCATGGAGGGGGACCTGCGCACCATGCTGGAGCGCTGGCACTTCTTCCGCTCGGTGATCTCCAACGTGGAGATGACCGCGGCGAAGACCGACCTGGAGATCGCCGCCCACTACGTCCGGGCGCTCGTGCCCGAGCGCCTGCAGCACGTGTTCGAGACGATCCGCCGCGAGTACGAGCTCACCCTCGACGAGCTCGCCCGGCTCACCGGGCAGGCGGAGCTGCTGGACGGCAGCCCCACCCTGAAGCAGACCCTCGAGGTGCGCGACCAGTACCTGGACCCGATCTCCTACCTGCAGGTGGAGCTGCTCCGCCGGATCCGGGAGCAGGACGCCGGGGGGCAGGAGGTGGACGAGGGCCTGCAGCGGGCCCTGCTCATCACCATCAACGGCGTGGCCGCCGGTCTGCGCAACACCGGCTGACCGGCCGGGCCGGGCGGCCCGCCGGCCGGCGGCTCAGACCAGCAGCTGGTGGCGGGCCAGCTCGCGGTAGAGCTCCGAGGTCCCCAGGAGCTCCTCGTGGGTGCCCACGGCGGTCACCCGGCCCCGGTCGAGCACCACGATCCGGTCGGCCCCGGCGACGGTGGACAGCCGGTGGGCGACGATGAGCACCGTGCGCCCGGCCGCGGCGGAGCGGATCGCGGTCTGCAGGGCCTTCTCGTTGCGGGAGTCCAGGCTGGCGGTCGGCTCGTCGAGCAGCAGCAGCGGGGTGTCCGCGAGCAGAGCCCGGGCGATGGCCAGGCGCTGGCGCTCGCCGCCGGAGAGGCCGGCGCCGTCGTCCCCGACGGTGGCGTCCAGGCCCTCGGGGTGCGACCGGACGCGCTCCAGGAGGTTGACGGCGTCCAGCACCGCCCGGCAGGACTCCTCGTCGGCCTCGGGGGCGGCGAGCACGAGGTTCTCCCGCAGGGATCCGGCCAGCACCGGGGCGTCCTGCTCCACGAAGCCGATCCGGGCCCGCAGATCCGCGCGGGACATGGTGCGCACGTCGGTGCCGTCGAGCCGGATCGACCCGGCCACGGGGTCGTAGAAGCGCTCGACCAGGGCGAGCAGGGTGGACTTGCCCGCCCCCGACGGCCCGACGATCGCGGTGGTCGACCCGGCGGGGACCGTGAAGCTGAGGCGGTCCAGCACGGGACGCTCCGCCCCGTACGCGAACGTGACCTGGTCGAGGACCAGCTCGACGGGTCGCCGGTCCGCGGCCGGGGCGGTCCCGGTGCGCGGTGCGGGGCCCGTCCGCTCCGGGGCCTCGTCGTCCGCGTCCTCGCGAGGCAGGTCCAGGATCTCCTGGATGCGGCCCAGGGCGCCCAGGGCGGTGCGGACCGTGGTGACCGCGGAGAAGAACTGCCCCAGCGGCATCACCATCATGAACAGGAAGAGGATGAAGGTCACCAGGTCGGCCACCGCGAGGGCGCCGGAGGCCACGCGGTAGCCGCCCACGCCGAGCACGGCCAGGAAGGAGCCCTGGACGGCCAGCCCGCTGATGGGCCAGAGCACGGCGCCGACACCGGCGACGCGCACGCCGAAGCCGTAGGCCGACACCGCCTCGGCCTCCAGCCGGGCGATCTCGCGGTCGGTGGCCCCGCCGGCGCGGATGGTGCGCACCGCCGACAGGGCGCGCTCCACGCCCGCGGCGAGCCGGCCCACCGCCTCCTGGGCCGAGCGGGTGAGCGACTGGATCCGGGCCGAGGCGACCACCACGGCCGCCACGGCCACCAGGACGACGCCGAGCGTGATGCCGAGCAGGAGCGGGTCCAGCAGCGCCATGCCGACCAGCGCGCCGGTGAACACGAGCGCCCCGCCCAGGGCCTCCACGAGCCCGCCGGTCAGGGCGGCTCGCACCATGGTGGTGTCCGAGCCGACCCGGGAGACCAGGTCCCCGGTCCGGCGGGAGTCGTGCTCCCGGACCGGCAGGCGCAGCAGCTGCCCCACCAGTCTCCGGCGGGCGGAGAGCACCACGCCCTCGGCCGTGCGCTCCAGCAGGTACCGCTGCACCGCGCCCACCAGACCGGCTCCGAGCACCAGCAGCACCAGCACGGTGACCTCCGGCGCCGGTGACCGGCCGGTGCCGATGGACCCGATCACGCGGTTGACGAGCACCGGCTGCGCCAGGCTCAGCCCGGCCCCCAGCACGGACAGCACGAGCACCACGCCCAGGACGCCGCGGTGCTCGACGAGATAGGCCATCAGGTCGCGCAGCCGCCCCCGCGGCGCCGCACCGGCCGCAGGCTCAGCCACGCCCGAACCTCGAGCCCCCGTACTTGCGGTGCACCGCCTGCCGGCTCACTCCCAGGGCCGTGGCGATCTGCGCCCAGGACGCGCCGCGGGCGCGGGCCCGGCGCACGGCCACGGCCTCCGCCCGGGACACCTGCCGGTGCAGCTCCGCCGTGGCCGCCAGGGCCCGCAGGGGGTCGTCGTCCTCCGCCTGCGCCACCAGTGCGCTCATCGTGACCTCGCTCATCGCCGGACCACCTCCTGACTGTCAACATAAGGTGACAACAGGATTCCGTCAATGCTCGTTGACACACGAGTACGCGCAGGGACGTCCCCGCGACTCCGGAGCGGTCGGAGGACAGGGAGCAGCCGGGCGAGGAAGCCCGGGCCGGACCGTACCGCCCGGAGACGGTCGGTCCGCGCCCTCGACCCGGGGCTTCAGTCGCCGACGGCGTCGCGGCCGCGCCGGACGATCAGCGGGTCCGGGGGATGGACCACGTCCGGGTCCTTGTCCTCGTAGTCGAACTGGTCCAGGAAGAAGCGCAGCGCGTTGATCCTCGCCCGTTTCTTGTCGTTGGACTTCACCGTGATCCAGGGAGCGTGGTCGGTGTCCGTGCGCAGGAACATCTCCTCCTTGGCCTCGGTGTAGTCCTCCCACCGGTCCAGGGAGGCCAGGTCCTGCGGGGAGAGCTTCCAGCGGCGGACGGGGTCGATCTGCCGGATCGCGAAGCGGGTGCGCTGCTCCTGCTGGGTCACGGAGAACCAGAGCTTGGTCAGGTGGATGCCCGAGTCCACGAGCATCTTCTCGAACACGGGCGCCTGGGCCATGAACCTGGCGTAGTCCTCCGGGGTGCAGAAGCCCATCACGGGCTCCACGACGGCGCGGTTGTACCAGGAGCGGTCGAAGAGCACCATCTCCCCGGACGTGGGCAGGTGGCGGATGTAGCGCTGGAAGTACCACTGGCCCCGCTCCCGGTCCGAGGGCTTGGTCAGCGCCACGACCCGGGCGGCGCGCGGGTTCAGGTACTCGGTGAAGCGCTTGATGGTCCCGCCCTTGCCGGCGGCGTCCCGGCCCTCGAACACGATGACGTGCTGGAGGTCGTGGTCCTGGCCCCAGTACTGGAACTTCAGCAGCTCGATCTGCAGCTGGTACTTCTCGAGCTCGTACTCCTCCCGGCTCATCATGTCGTCGTACGGGTAGTCCTCCCGCCAGGTCTCCACGGCCGAGCCCCCGGGATCGATGAGGTCCGGGTCCTCCTCGTGCCCGTGGGGCACGGTGTAGCCCATCTGTGTGAGGTGGTCGATGAACTCCCGCAGGTTCTCCCGCACCGCCCACTGGTCGGCGGGCATCCACTGCCGTTTTCCGTCGGGCATCGGCCGTTCCTCTCCGGTCAGGGTCTCGTGAGCGCAGTGTAGGCGGAGCCATCCTCGCCTGCCCGGGCGGCCGGCACATGACCGCACGGTGAACACCGGAGGCTCGGGCGCCGGGCCGCCCGTGCCGGCGCCTACCGTGCGTCGTCCGCGGCGTCGCCGACGTCGACGCTCACGTCGTGGCTCACCGCGGTTCCGTGCTCCACCGTGCGCGAGACCGTGCAGTACTTGTCGTGGGAGAGGGCGGCCAGGCGTTCCACCATGCCGGCGGCCTTGCGGCCGGCCGCGTCGTCGGGAAAGGCGAGGTGGAAGGAGAGGTGCAGGTCCTCCAGGCGGTTGGCGCCGTTCTCCTCGACGATCTTCTGCCCGGTGGCCTGCACACGGAACCTCGAGGGCTCCGCGCTGCGGGAGGTCGCGGTGTCCACGTCGACGGACGAGCACCCCGCGATGGCGGCGAGCAGGAGCTCCACGGGGGAGAGGAGCCCCTCACCGCGGCCGAAGGCGATCTCGGCCCCTGCGGGGTTGCGGGCGGTGTAGTGGCCGGTGGCGGTGCGGATCAGCTCGATGGAGCGCGTCGTGGGCTCAGGGGTCTCGTTCATGAGCCCATGATGCCAACCGGACTCCGAGCGGCGCGGACGCGCGAGGTGGGCCGCGGTGCGGGCGGCCCACCTCGTCGATCCCGGCGCCGGGGCGCTCGCGCTCCTCGACGGCGGAGCGCACCGCCGGGTCGTCGGTGTCGTCGACCCACGGCTCGGTCTGGCGGTGCTCCTCCCCGTGGTCGGGATGGCGCGCCTGCAGCGCGTCCTCGACCTCGTGCTTCATCTGGTCGTCGAGCTCCGGCCTGCCGGCGTGCCCCTGGTGGATGGGGGCGGGCAGGGCGTCCTCCTCGGGGGCGATGACGTCGTCGAGGTCCGGCACGTCGTCGTTGTTCGGAGTGGTCACAGGAAGCCTCCTGACCGTGGGTCGTGCCCCAGGCTGGTGAGGCGCCCCGGGCAGGGGAACCCGTTCCGGCCGGCGTCCGGAGGGGTGCGGCTCCTGCCGGGGCCGGGGATCACACCTCGACGTGCGTGCTGGCAGAGCCCCTGCCCACGGTCGCGGCCAGCTCCCGCGGCTTCACGTTGCGGTGGTCGGAGACGGTCTTGAGGATCTCCACGGCCTCCTGCTGGGTGCAGCGGTTCCGTACCATCACGATGCCCGCCGCCAGCTCGATCGTGGTCCGTGACTCCAGGGCGGCGACCGGATCGCCCTCGGTCTCCCGGTGGGCGGCGAGGCGCACGGCCAGGCGCCGGGCGCTGGAGGCCAGGATCACCTCGCGCCGGGCATCCTCGACGGCGGCCTTGTCGTGGACGTGGGGCTGATCGGCGTAGATGTTCAGTGCCGCCCTGGCCTCCCCGGCCGGCTCGAAGGGCACACCGAGCACCGAGGCGATCCCGGCCGCCGTGTGGCCGGGCCATCGCTGGTCGGTGGCCACGTCAGGGACGTGCACGACGACGTGCTCCCTCGCGGCGGTGAGGCACGGCCCGTCGCCGTAGACGTACTGGATCCCGTCCAGGGCCGCGGCCCGCTCGTTGCCGGAGGCCATAGTGGCGCACCGCCGGCGCGCGCGGACATGCTGCGCCGGGTCCGGGGGGAGGCCTGCCCTCCGCCCGCCGTGGACCGCGAGGGGCGCGGTGCCATGGGGGACGAAGGGCAGGTCGGGTCCACGCCCGGTAGTGCCGTGGCCCCTCGGCGCCGTGCGTGGAAGTCACTTGCGCCAGTGTCCACTTTACGCACACGAGGTCAGAAAGCGCACCCCCCGTCGACGGATCGGAAGAGAGGTCCGGCCGCCGGGCCGTGTGGTCGATTGCCGTCCGGCCAGGGGGTTCCTATCCTGAGCACGAAGGCCACACAGACGACCTGCCCTGTGCGTGTTCCGACCTGCTGGAGGCAGCTGCCCTATGCCCGCGCCGATCCCGGAGCTGACGCCGGCACGCTCGCCGCTGACCGGTTCCGGTCCCCGGTCCTTCTCCGTCGCCACCCAGGACCCCGAGAGGGGGATCGAGGTCCTGGAGCAGGTGTACGCGATCCGGCGGATCGAGCTCGACCGCAGGACCCCCTTCAGCATGTCCCAGGCCGTGCGCGGCGTGGAGGGACTGAGCCTGGAGCAGGCACGGCTCCAGGGCGCACCGACCGGGGCGCTCGTCGATGCCACCGGCATCGTGCGGGTGGGACAGGTGCGCCGCGGGGCACTGGCTTTCACCGATGGGACGCGCACCACCGCCGGGCGGGCGCCGTTCCTGTTCCCGGTCCGCCCCTACGCCTGCCGCTGGAACGAGCTGGGGCTGCTGACCGTCTCCCTGGACCTCGCCGCCGTGCAGGCGCACGCGGCCGGGCTGCTCGGGCTCGACGAGTTCGCGCTGCGCTTCACCGAGGGCGCCCCGGTGTCGGCGCCGATGACCCGGTATCTGGCGCACCTCATCACCTCCCTCGGGGAGACGCAGCTCAGCGACGACGCCATGGGCCACCCCCTGCTCCGCCAGGAGGCCTTCCGGTCCGTGGCCACCGCGGTGCTGCACGCCTTCCCGAGCACCTTCCTCGGCCGGCCGGCCCGTCCGGCGGACTCGGACCGGGTGCCCGGTGGGGTCCGCCGGGCGATCGCCCACATGGAGGAGCACCTGAGCCGTCCGCTCACCCTGGCGGAGCTCGCGGAGGCGGCCCGGATGAGCCCGCGCGGGCTGCAGGCCGCCTTCGCCCGCCAGCTGGGCACCACGCCGATGGCCCACCTGCGGAGCCTGCGGATGAGGGCCGCCCACGCCGAGCTGCTGGAGGCCGATCCCGGCCGGGGCGACACCGTGGCCGGGATCGCGGCCCGGTGGGGGTTCACCCACCCGAGCCGCTTCGCGACCGACCACCGGACCGCCTACGGGGTGGCACCGGGGGCCGTGCTGCACCGCTGAACCCCCAGGGCGGACAGCCAGGACGCGCACAGTTCCGGCCAGGCGGCGGGCTGCCCGGCGTCCGTGGCCAGTCCGAGGCCGTGCTCCCCCTCGGGAAAGACGTGCAGGGCGTGGGGGACTCCCGCGTCCGCCAGCGACCGCGCCAGCCGGTACGAGTGCTGCACCGGCACCGAGGGGTCGTCGGCGGTGTGCCAGACGAAGAACGGCGGAGCCGCCGCCGTCACCAGGCGGTCCAGGGACGTCGCGGCCCGCACCTCGGCGCTGGGAGCCGGGCCCAGGAGCTCCTGCTGGCTGCCCCGGTGGGTGTCGAGCTCCATGGAGACCACGGGATAGCAGAGGACCGCCGCGTCGACGCGCTCGGGGTCCGTGGCCGCCGCGGTCAGGGCGGCGTGGCCGGCCAGATGCCCCCCGGCGGAGAACCCGAGGAGGACGACCCGCTCCGCGCCGTCCGCCCGGACCCGGCGGATCGCGGCCCGTACCGCGTCCAGGGGAGCAGGGTGCTCGGCGCGCACCGGATAGCGGAGCACGCTTGCCGCGAGACCGAGCGTGCCGAGCCACTCGGCGACGGGTTCCGCCTCGTGGTCCGCGTGTCCGGCGTACCCGCCGCCGGGCAGGACGACGACGTGCGTGGCAGAGCCTGGGCGGGCCGGTCGCGCGGTGCCGGAGGACGACGACGGACGAGGGGGTGCTGAGGACCGTGGTGAGTTCATGGCGTCAGCATCCCAGGGATGCGTGGCCGCTGCGGACTCCAGTACTGCACGGGCGGTCCGCGCGCCGTGGATCCGGTGTCCGGCATCCGGGGCGGAATAGGCCCCGGGGCTCCACGGTTGACGATGGGACGTCCGTGTCCACCGTCCAGGAGGCCTGCTTGTCCCCGTCACGACCGGCACCCGACCGCGACGACCACCAGGAGCCCGAGCAGAGCCCGCTGGACGCCGAGCTCCAGGCGCTGATCAGCGGCTACCGGGAGCTGCACCAGGACGACGCGCGGCTGCGCCGCATCGAGCGGACGATCCATTCCGGGCGCCAGGACGCCGAGGCGGAGTCCGTGGGCTGGACCGGGGCGGTCCACGAGGAGCAGATCGCCCCCGAGCTGCGGACCCAGGACGTCCGGCGGGTGGCCGCCGGGCTGCTGCGCACCGAGGCGGACATGCGGGCCTACGCGGCCCGCTTCGCCCTGCGCAGCACCGAGGAGGACCCGGCGGGACGGGACCTGGACCACCAGGCGCACGCACTGGACGCGGCGGGCCGGCACTGGCTGCTCATGATCGGCCAGCACCGCGACCACGGACTCGTCGCCTGCCGCTTCGTCCGGGAGAAGGGCATCCCGCACGCCCGCATGGTGTCCTTCACGGCCGAGCGGCTGCCGCTGCCGATCCTCGTCGTCGAGCTCGGCGCGGGAGAGGACGGCGCGGGAGAGGACGGCGCGCCGTCTCGGTGACTCCCGCCCCGAGCGGTCAGGACTCCCGCGGGGCCGGCGGCCGGTGCGGTGGGCTCAGGGCCGCGTCGCGAGCACCAGCTCCGCGAGCGCGCTGAGCAGCGGCCCCTCGACGCCCAGGGCGGGCGCCTGCCCGAGCGCCCCCACGGGGTCCTGCCGCACGGCCTCGTGCACCCGCCGCTTGACCTCGTAGCTGATCTGGGCGTCGTTGAGCAGGTCGAAGACGCGGTCCGCGGGATCCTGGGCGGCCACGGTGCCCAGTTCCGGCGACCGCACGACCACCCGCGCTCCGGGGGCGACGTCCTCGACGGTGACCGACGTGCGGTGCCCGCGCACGCCGTTGCCGCGGCGGACCGCGCGGACGGGGACGGCCGTCCCGTCCACGGTGGCGCTGAGCCCGGTCAGGTCCTCCATGCCGACGAAGGTCAGGGTCCAGGTGCGCGCCGCCGGCAGGCAGTCCGTCCCGCCCCGGGCCGGACCGATGCTGAACTCCCCGGCGGCGACGTCGAGGGCGAGCCCAGTGCGCGCCCAGCGGGCCGGGTCGAGACCGTCCCCGCTGTCGTCGTCCTCGTCCAGCACGGTGCGGTGGGAGGCGCCGGCGACCACGAGGACCTCCAGCGCGGCGGGGTTGCCGATGCCCGGCGCGGCGTCGTCGTCGGACCCGGCGAGGGGCACGATCGCGCCGGCCCGGGCCAGGACGGGCACGTCGTCGAGGCCGCGGTGGAGCACGAGCTCCCGGCCGCCGTCGTAGACGGTGCCGGTAAACAGGTCCGTCCAGGAGCCCTCCGGCAGCCACACCGGCACCGCCGCGCGGGTGAGCACGGGGTCCGCAGGGGCGGTGACCGGGGCGACCATCAGCTCGGCCCCGAACAGGTACTGGTGGCCGTACCGGTAGGCCTGCTCCGCCTCCGGGTGCTCGTGGTACAGCGGCCGGACCAGGGGCACGCCCTCCACGGCGGCGGCCCGGTTGGCAGTGTGCAGGTAGGGGACCAGCCGGTGCCGCAGCCGCAGACCGCGCTCCATGGCCTCGGCGTAGGGGGAGCGGTAACGCCACGGCTCCTTGGCGATGAAGTCGTTGTCGCCGGAGTGCAGGCGCAGGACCGGGGAGAACACCCCGAACTGCAGCCAGCGGGTGGCCAGCTCGTCGTCCCGGCCGCCGAAGATGTGCCCGCCGATGTCGTGGCTCCACCAGCCGAAGCCGATGTTCGCCGCCGTGGCCGTGAAGTACGGCTGGAACGCCAGCGAGGCCCAGGAGATGACGGTGTCGCCGGAGAAGCCGACCGGGTACCGGTGGCTGCCCGGGCCGGCGTAGCGGGAGAGCGTCAGCGGGCGCGAGCCGTCCGCGCCCGAGTCCAGGAAGTGATAGTGGTTGAGCACCCACAGGGGATCCACGCCCGGCAGCCGGGAGTGCGGCCCGGACTGCCAGTCCACCCACCAGAAGTCCACGCCGTCGGCCTCCAGGCCACGGTGGAGGACCTCGAAGTACGCGGCCACGAAGTCCCGGTCGGTGACGTCGAAGGCCACGGGCTCCTCCGAGTCCGGCTCGCGCCCCAGGG
The DNA here is from genome assembly GCF_042802875.1 of Kocuria sp. NPDC057446. Classification (NCBI taxonomy): domain Bacteria; kingdom Bacillati; phylum Actinomycetota; class Actinomycetes; order Micrococcales; family Micrococcaceae; genus Kocuria; species Kocuria sp. NPDC057446. Next base: position 40,874 of record NZ_JBHVDI010000007.1, read on the forward strand.
CCTCGAGCATCGCGGGATGGGCGTCCTCGAAGGAGCGCACCCCGTCGGCCGGGTGCAGGTTGAGGGTGACCCGGTAGCCGCGCTCGTGCGCCCACGCGAGGAAGTCCCGGGGGTCGGGGAACAGCTCCCGGTTCCAGGTGTAGCCGGTCCAGCCCGAGCCGTGCCGGCGCTCCACGTGCTCGTCCGTGAGGTGCCAGTCCATGTCCACCACCAGCACGGAGAACGGCAGCCGGCGCCGGTCGAACTCGGCGACCAGCTCCCGGTACTCGGCGTCGTCGTAGGCGTGGTAGCGGCTCCACCAGTTGCCGAGCGCCCAGCGGGGCAGGACGGGCTGCGGCCCGGACAGGGCGTAGAAGTCGCGCAGCGCCTGCCGGTGGTCGTGGCCCCAGCCGAAGAAGTAGAGGTCCACGGCGCCCTCCTCGGGCGCGCGCGGGGCGTACCAGCCGTCGTCCGCCAGCAGGACCGAGCCGGAGTCGTCGATCACCCCGAAGCCCTCGCGGGACGTGATCCCCGGCTCGAGCGGGATCGGGCCGTCCGCCTCGTCCAGGGTGCGGGCGGTCCCGCCCAGGGTGGGGACCGGGGTGCCGTAGCGCCACACGCTGTGGTAGCTGGTCACGCCGCCGCGGATCTGCGCGGACAGGCCCGTCGGGCTGAAGGCCTGCTCGTCGTAGCTGAGGTGGACCCGGTCGGTCAGGAGCTCGATCCCGGACGGGGTGCGCCGCACCCGGAAGTCCGGCACCGGGAACCGGCGGTCCACCGCGAACGCGGACGGGCGGTCCTCGAAGCGGCCGCTGGGGCTGTACTCCAGGCGCAGCAGCCCGGGGCTCAGCACGCTGATGCGGTAGCGCTCGCCGGCGACGACGGCGCCGGGGTCGACGGTGCCGTCACCGGTGGGCAGGAAGTGGGGGAGGGGCATGCGTCCAGCCTAGGCGGGGTCGGGGGGAATAATCCGGGCCGGACAGCGCTTGACGCCAGTAGTTCAAATTTGAAATAAAGGTGGTGCCCGGCCGACCGGGCGCCGCCGCGGAGCAGGAGGACCACATGCAGTTCGGCATCTTCACCATCGGGGACGTCACCGAGGACCCGACCACGGGGCGCACCCCCACCGAGCACGAGCGGATCAGGGCGACCGTGGAGATCGCCCGGAAGGCGGAGGAGGTGGGCCTGGACGTCTTCGCCACCGGCCAGCACCACAATCCGCCGTTCGTGGCGCCGGCGAACCCGCCGATCCTGCTCGCGAGCATCGCGGCGCAGACCGAGCGGCTGCAGCTGTCCACGGCCACCACCCTGATCACCACCACCGACCCGGTGCGCATCGCGGAGGACTACGCCTATCTGCAGCACCTGACCGGCGGCCGCGTGGACCTCACCATGGGCCGCGGCAACACCGGCCCGGTCTATCCGTGGTTCGGCCAGGACATCCGCCAGGGCATCCCCCTGGCGGTCGAGCACTACAGCCTGCTCCACCGGCTGTGGCGGGAGGACGTGGTGAACTGGCAGGGCCGGTTCCGCGGCGCCCTCCAGGGCTTCACCTCGACCCCGCGCCCGCTCGACGGCGTGGCCCCCTTCGTGTGGCACGGCTCGATCCGCTCCCCCGAGATCCCGGAGCAGGCCGCCTACTACGGCGACGGGTTCTTCCACAACAACATCTTCTGGCCCGCCGAGCACACCCGGCGGATGGTGGAGTTCTACCGGGCCCGCTACGAGCACTACGGCCACGGCTCCGCCGACCAGGCGATCGTGGGCCTCGGCGGCCAGGTGTTCATGCGCCGCAACTCGCAAGACGCCGTGCGGGAGTTCCGCCCCTACTTCGACAGGGCCCCGGTCTACGGCCACGGGCCGTCCCTGGAGGACTTCACGGCGCAGACGCCGCTCACCGTGGGCTCTCCGCAGGAGGTCATCGAGAAGACCCTCGCGTTCCGCGACTACGCGGGTGACTACCAGCGCCAGCTGTTCCTGATGGACCACGCCGGCCTGCCGCTGAAGACCGTCCTGGAGCAGCTCGACCTGCTGGGCGAGGAGGTCGTGCCGGTGCTGCGCCGGGAGTTCGCCGCACTGAAGCCCGCCCACGTGCCGGAGGCCCCGACCCACGCCTCGCTGGTGGCCCGCCACCGCGCCGGCCAGGACCCGGTGCCCGGCGGCGCCGAGGACTCGCCCGCCGGACGCGCCCGCGCCGCGCAGGCCACGGAGCGTACCGCTGCGGAGGCGCACCGATGAGCGCCCCGGACCTTCCGACGACGACGGGCGCCGCCGCGGCGCGCCCGCTCACCGTGGCCGTGGTCTCGGCGGGGATGTCCGACGCGTCCTCCACCTCGCTGCTGGCCGAGCGGCTGGCCGCGGCCACCCGCGCCGCCCTGGACGGTACGCCGGTGCGGATCGAGCGCGTGGACCTGCGCCCGCTGGCCCACGCCATCGCCGACCACCTGCTCACCGGTTTCCCCGGCCCGGAGCTGCGGGCCGCGCTGGAGACGGTCGCCGGGGCGGACGCCCTGATCGCGGCCACCCCGACGTACCAGGCCTCCTACTCCGGGCTGTTCAAGTCCTTCGTCGACCTCGTCGAGGAGACCGCGCTCGAGGACCGGCCCGTGCTGATCGCCGCGACCGGGGGCACCGCCCGGCACTCCCTGATGCTGGAGACCGCCCTGCGGCCCCTGTTCACCCACCTCAAGGCGCTGGTGCTGCCCCTGGGCGTCTACGCCGCCACCGAGGACTGGGCCGGCGAATCGCTCGACTCGCGCATCCGGCGGGCCGGCGCGCAGCTGGCGCGCCAGCTCGTGACCGGCAGGGGGCACGGTGCCCGACCGGTCGACGAGGAGGCGGCGGGAGCGGCCCGGCCCGAGGCGGGCACCGGGTTCGACCGGGTCCCGGACTTCGCGGACCTGCTCGCCCGGGCCGGCCGGTGAGCGGGCCCGTGACCGGGGCGCAGCCCGCCCCCGGCGCCGGGCCGGAGACCGCCGCCCGTCCGTGGGCGGTGTGGCAGCTGTTCTTCGAGACCACCGCCCGGCTGACCACCGAGATCGAGAGCCGGCTCAAGGAGCACGGCTGCTCGCTCATGGACTACCAGGTGCTGCTGCTGCTGCACGACGCCGAGGGGCGCCGGCTGCGGATGGGGGAGCTGGCCCAGCGGATGGTCTTCTCCCCGAGCCGGCTCAGCTACCAGATCGGCGTGCTCGAGAAGCGCGGCTGGGTGCGCCGCCGGCGGTGCCCGCAGGACGCGCGCGGCCTCGAGGCCGAGCTCACCGACGAGGGGCTGCGCGCCTTCCGCCGGCTGCGGCCCGCCCACGCCCGGGACGTCGAGCAGCTGTTCCTCCGCGCGCTCGAGGGTGACGACGCCGACCGCCTGGCCGCCGTCATGGACCGCCTGGCCCGCACGCTGCCCTGACCACGGGGCGGCTCCGTCACGGCGCCGACGTCCCGGCGCGCGGTCAGCGCAGCGCGGCCCGCACCCCGGGCCGGGCGGCCACCACGAGCCAGGCAACGTCCACGACGGCCTTCAGGGCACCCGTCACGAGCCCCGGCGACGCGCCGAAGGGGCCCGCGAGCACCAGCACCGCGTTGGCCAGGATGGCCAGCAGCGCCATGGACGCCAGGACGATGCCGAGGATCCAGGCCCACTGCCGCTGCTCGCGCAGCGGGAAGTAGACGAGGGCGTAGAGCCCGGCGGTGAACCCGACTCCCAACAGCAGCGACATGACGAGGACGACCGTCCCGAACGCCGGCCCCGCAACCGGGCCCGTGTGCTGCTCGGGCGCCGCCAGCAGCCCCACGGCGCCGCCGAGGACCGCGATCGCGAAGGACGCCACGGTGAGCCGGAGCAGCAGCCGCAGATCGGGGGTCGCCGGGGGCCGGGGCGGGTGTGCCTTCGCGTAGGGCGGCGCGCCGAGCGGTGGCGGGCCGCCGGGGCCCCGGGGCTCGTAGGGCTGCTGGGACATCGTCGGCGCCTCCTGGCACAGCGGACGGACACGGGGCAGGAGCCTTGACGGGATCCCGCACCGAACCTATCCGGCCGAATCGCTTTCGCGAACACCTGGCGGGTCGACCCGCCCTGTGCGGCGGACCGTGACGCCCGGACCGCTCGGGCGGCGTGCCGCCCGGGTCCGGTCAGGCGCCGGGGGACCCGGCCGCGACGAGCGCCGCGGTCGCCGCCGCGATGGCCTGCTCCTCGTCGGTGGGCACCACGAGCACCTCCAGCGCCGAGCCCGGCGCGGAGATCCGGCGGACCTCCCGGGAGCGGGCGGCGTTGGCGTCGTCGTCGAGCATGACCCCGAGGGCGCCCAGGCGGCCGCAGACGCGGGCGCGGAAGGCCGAGGCGTTCTCCCCGATCCCGGCCGTGAAGACCAGCGCCTGCGCGCCGTCCACGGCCACGTGGTAGCCGCCCACGTACTTCGCCAGGCGGTGGGCGGCCATCTCCAGGGCCAGCTCGGCGCGCTCGTCACCGCCGTCGGCGGCCTCCTGGACGGCGCGCATGTCGTGGCTGCCGGCGACGGCCCGCAGGCCGGACTCCTTGTTGAGCACGGCGTCGAGCCGCTCGGGGGTCATCCCCGGCTCCCGGCGCAGGACGGCCGTGACCACGGACGGGTCCAGGTCCCCGGTGCGGGTCCCCATCACCAGGCCCGCCAGGGGGGTGTAGCCCATCGACGTGTCGTAGGAGGCGCCGTCCTTGACCGCGGTCACCGACGCCCCGTTGCCCAGGTGCGCCACCACGCAGCTGAACCGCTCGCGGGGGACGCCCAGGAACCGCGCGGCCTGCCCCGTCACCCAGTCGTGGGACGTGCCGTGGAACCCGTAGCGGCGGATGCCCCAGCGCTCGTAGAACTCCTCCGGCACGGCGTAGCGCCACACGTGCTCGGGCATGGTGCGGTGGAACGCGGTGTCGAACACGCAGATCTGCGGCAGGTCCGGCCACGTCCGCTGCACGGCCCGCAGGCCCAGGACGGCGGCGGGGTTGTGCAGGGGCGCCAGCGGCACCAGCCGCTCGATGTCGCGGATGATCTCGTTCGTGGCCAGCACCGGGGCGGAGAAGCGCTCGCCGCCGTGGACCACGCGGTGGCCCGCGGCGTCGATCGTGCGCCCCTCCAGCTCCACCTCGAGCCGCTCGGCGAGCAGCTCGAGCGCCTGCGTGTGGTCCTCGATCCGCGAGCTGCCGATGTTCTCGATCAGCCCGGAGGCCAGCACCGTCCCGCCGTCCTCGCCGGCCTCGAGCTCCCGGACCTGGTACTTCAGCGAGGACGAGCCGCAGTTGACGACGAGCACGAGCATGGAGGACTCCCTGGGGCGGTGGGACGGGGACGGAGGCGGTGGGTCACATGCCCTGCGCCTGGATCGCGGTGATCGCGACCGTGTTGACGATGTCGTCCACGGTGCACCCCCGCGAGAGGTCGTTCACGGGCTTGCGCAGTCCCTGCAGCACCGGGCCCACGGCCACGGCGCCGGCCGACTGCTGGACGGCCTTGTAGGTGTTGTTGCCGGTGTTGAGGTCCGGGAAGACGAACACGGTGGCGCGGCCGGCCACGGCGGAGCCGGGCAGCTTGGAGGCCGCGATCGAGGCGTCCACCGCGGCGTCGTACTGGATGGGGCCCTCCACCTCGAGCTCGGGGTCCGCGCCGCGCACGATCTCGGTGGCCGCCCGGACCTTGTCCACGTCCTCGCCGGAGCCGGAGCCGCCGGTCGAGTAGGACAGCATCGCCACCCGGGGCTCCACCCCGAACCGGCGGGCGGTGCGGGCGGAGGCGAGCGCGATGTCCGCGAGCTGCTGCGCGTCCGGGTTGGGGTTCACGGCGCAGTCGCCGTAGACCAGCACGCGGTCCTCGAGGAGCATGAGGAACACGGAGGAGACGATCCTCACGCCCTCGGACGTCTTCACGAACTCCAGGGCGGGGCGGATGGTGTTGGCGGTGGTGTGCGCGGCGCCGGAGACCATGCCGTCCACGTCCCCCATCTGCACCATCATGGTGCCGAAGTAGGAGCCGTCGAGCATGCGCTCGAGCGCGGTCTCCGGCTGCACGCCCTTGTGGGCGCGCAGCCGCACGTACTCCCCGGCATACCTCTCGCGCAGGGCCTCGTCGTGCTCGAAGTCCACGAGCGTCAGCCCGTCCTCGGCGAAGTCGAGGTTGATGCCCTCCGTCTGGCACAGCTGGGCGATCCGCCCGGGATCGCCCAGGACCGTGAGGTCGCAGAAGTTGCGGCGGTGGATCATCTCCGCCGCCCGCAGGATGCGCGGGTCCTCGCCCTCGGGCAGCACGATGTTCTTCCGGTCCGCCCGGGCGGTCTCGACGAGCTCGTGCAGGAAGCGCAGGGGAGTGCGCTTGGCCGGGCGCGGGAGGTCCAGCCGGCTCACGAGCTCCTCGCCGTCCACGCGCCGGGCCCACTCGCCGAGCGCGGCCGCGACCTTGCGCGGGTGCGCCCCGGAGAGGGTGCCCCGGGTCCGGGAGACCTCCCGCGCGGCCTGGTAGGTGTCCAGCCCGGTGGTCAGCACGGGGAACGGGGCCGCGGCGGTGAGCTCCCGGATCCGGCCCTCGGTCTCGAAGCCGCCCGTCAGCAGCATCCCCGAGGGGACGGGCAGCGCGGGGGAGAGGGCGGAGGCCAGGGACGCGACGACGATGTCGGAGCGGTCCCCCGGTGTGATGACGAAGTCGCCGTCGGCGAGCTGCTCGAGGTAGTGGCCCACCGTCATGGCGGCGATCTTCACTCCCTTGACGTCGCGGTCCAGGGAGACCGCGGACGGGCCGTCCCCGAAGCCGTGCCGGTCCCGCAGCTCGGCGACCGTGGGCGCGGCGACCGCCTCGTTCTCGGCGATGACGTACACGGGCAGGCCGCGCACGCCGCGGGCGGCGTTGTGCTCGATCCGCTCCACCCAGCCGGGGCGGGCCCGGTTGACGATGACGGCGAAGATGTCGCACCGCATCTGGTTCAGCTCGGCACGGGTGACCTCGATCGCGTTGAGCACGTCCTCGGGGCTCTCCGACTCGTCGGCGCCGATCACGGCCAGCACGGAGGCGCCCAGGTTGTTGGCCATCCGGGCGTTCATGTCGAACTCGGCGGTGGCCGCGTTGTGCGCCAGGAGGTCGGTGCCGTCCACCACGACCACGTCGCAGTGCCGGGCCATCTCGCCGTAGACGGACACGGCCATCGCGTCGAGCTCGTCGTGGTCCCCGGCGGCCAGCAGCTCCCGGGTGCGGGCCAGGGAGATGCCGCCGCGGCAGCGTTCGTCCGGGAGGTCGAAGTTGCGCTTCATCAGCTGGACCATGGGGTCCTCCGCCGGGCTCTCCCCGAGGTGGACGGGCCGGAAGTAGCCCAGGCGGTCCGTCTTGCGGAACAGCGAGTCGGCCAGGCCGAGGGCCACGAGCGACTTGCCGGACTGCGGCGTCATCGCGCTGACGTAGATGCCTTGGGTCATGGTGGCGGAGTCCTCCGACGCTCGGGCTGGGTCGGTGACCAGTCTAGGCCCGCCCGAGGGACGGGTGGGCCGGGCCCGTGGCCTCGGACCGGGGACTCAGGCCAAGGAGAGGAACATCTTCTCCAGCTCGGCCCTGTCCAGGCTCGGGTCCTCCGAGCGCAGGCACTGCTCGAGGCCCGTGGCGATGATGGAGAAGCCGGCCTTGTCGAGCGCGCGGGAGACGGCGGACAGCTGCGTCACCACGTCCTTGCACTCGCGGCTCTCCTCGAGCATGCGGATGACGGCGCCCAGCTGGCCCTGCGCCCGCTTGAGCCGGTTGATGGTGGGGGTGAGGTCCTGGGGGTCGAGTTGCACGGGGCGCTCCTGGGTGTGGGGTCTGCTCCGACGATTCTATACCCCCAGGGGGATCTTGCATACCCAGGGGGGTATGGTGCATCATGGAGTCACACCCCGACACCCCGGAAGGAACTGCCGCATGACCTCGAAAGTCGCCCCCGCCGAGCTGAAGTCCTGGATCGAGTCCGGCGAGGAGGTCGCCGTCCTCGACGTGCGCTCCGCCGCCGAGTTCGCCGCCGAGCACATCGACGGCGCCTACAACGTCCCCGTCGACCTCGTGGCCGACCACGCGCAGGACATCGCCGAGGCCCTCGGCGGCAAGGTCGCCCTGATCTGCCGCTCCGGCGCCCGGGCCTCCCGCGCCCAGGAGATCCTGTCCTCGGCCGGCACCGAGAGCACCTACGTCGTCGACGGCACCGTCGACGACTTCGAGCAGGCCGGCGGCGCGGTCGTCCGCGGCGCCTCCACCTGGGCCATGGACCGCCAGGTCCGCATGGTCGCCGGCTCGCTCGTGCTCGCGAGCGTGGTGGGCGGGCAGCTGGTCTCCCCGAAGCTGCGCGCCGTCGCCGCGGGCGTCGGCGGCGGGCTCGCCTACTCCGCGCTGTCCAACACCTGCGCCATGGCGAACGTGCTCTCGAGGATGCCCTGGAACCGGGGTGCCGAGGATCCCTCCAAGGACGCCGTGCTGGAGCAGCTCGCGGCGAAGTGAGCCGCCGGGCCGACCCCGCGGTCCGATCCGGCGCCCGGCCCCGCCGCCACGTCCCCTGCGTGGCGGCGGGGCCGTCGTCGTCCCCGGGGTTCACCCGGACGCCGCCGGGTGGGAGGATGGGGGCATGCTGGTTGCCTTCTCCGTCTCCCCGTCCGGTGGCGAGAACCCGAGCGGTTCCGTCCACGACGCCGTCGCCGCCGCCGTCCGCGTGGTCCGCGAGTCCGGCCTGCCGCACGAGACCGATGCCATGTTCACCACGATCGAGGGCGAGTGGGACGAGGTCATGGACGTCGTCAAGCACGCCACCGAGGCCGTGGCCGACTACGGGCCCCGGGTCTCCCTCGTGCTCAAGGCCGACATCCGCCCCGGCCACACCGGGGAGCTGCAGGGCAAGGTCGAGCGCCTCGAGGCCGCCATCCGGCGGCAGGCGATCGAGTCCTGAGCTCTGCCCCCGCCGCGGTCCGCCTGCGGTCCGCCGGGCCGTCCGACGCCGCGGCCTGGACCGAGCTGCACCTGCGCTGCCTCGACGAGACCTACCGCCCGCTCTTCGGGGACGCCTTCGCCGACCGGCAGCAGGCCGCGGCCGGGCGCACCGCCGGATACGACCGCGCCCTCCTCGCCGACCCCGACGTGCGCACCCTCCTCGCGGTCGACGACGACGGGTGCCCGCTCGGGCTGGTCTCCGCCGGCCCGGCCCCCGCCGCGTGGGAGGGACGGGCCGGGGTGCCCGCCCCGATCGTCCCGCTGCAGCTGTTCCAGCTCTACGTGCTGCGGGCGGCCTACGGCACGGGCGTCGGCGCCGCCCTGCAGGAGGCCGCCATCGGCGCCGCGGACGCGTATCTGTGGATCATGGACGGCAACGCCCGTGCCGAGCGCTTCTACGCCCGGCACGGCTTCCGGGCCCTGGCCGAGTCCTTCCCCGCCGGCGGGCCCTGGGCCGGGCAGCACATGCACCGCATGCTGCGGACGGGGGCCGCGTGAGCCGGGCGTCCCGCCGCTCGCGGGCCGCGCCGGCGCCCGCCGGGACCACCGGTCCCGCGGCGGGCAGCTACGAGATCTCGACCGGCACCGCCGAGCTCGTGCCCGACGCCTATGCCCCCGGCTCCTGGGTGCTGCACGTCAACGGCGTCCCCTCCTCCCACGTGGACCCCGAGCACCCCGAGCGGCTGGACTTCGAGTACATGCGCTGGATCGCCGCGGTCGTGGACGCCCACGTGGGTGTCCAGCTGGACCCGGAGCGGCTGCGGGTGCTGCACCTCGGCGGCGGCGCCTGCTCGCTCGCCCGGTACCTCGCCCACGCGCACCCGGCGGCGCGGCAGGTGGTCGTCGAGCTCGACGGCCGGCTCGCCGAGCTGGTCCGGGAGTGGTTCGACCTCCCGCGCGCCCCGCTGCTGCGGATCCGGGTGGGGGAGGCCCGGGCCGTCACGGAGTCGCTGAGCCCCGGCACCCGGGACGTGGTGGTCCGCGACGTCTTCGCGGGCGCCGTGACGCCCGAGCCGCTCACCACGGTGGAGTTCGCCCGGCACGTCCGGCGCGTCCTGGCCCCGGGCGGGCTGTACGTGCTCAACTGCGGCGACACCCGGGACCTCGCCGGGGCGCGCGCGGAGCTCGCCGCGCTGTCCGAGGTCTTCGAGCACGTGGCCGCCGTGGCGGACCCGGCGATGCTCAAGGGCCGCCGCTACGGCAACATCGTGCTGGCCGCCTCTCCCGAGCCGCTGCCGCCCGAGGGCTCGCCCGGGGCGGTCGCGCTGGCCCGGGAGCTGCTCGGCGGCGCGGTGCCCGCCCAGTACAAGGACGAGGCGTGGGTCCGCTCCTTCGTGGGCGGCACCCCGCCGCGCCACGACCCGGCCCCCGAGGGGGAGCGCGATGGCGTCTGAGCTCCCGGCCGGGCAGGACGTGCGCGCCCTCGCGGCGCGGCACGGGCTGGACCTGGAGCCCGGCAGCGTCCGGTTCGAGGAGGCGGGGCTGGACTACCGGGTGGCCTTCGCCGCGGCCTCCGGCACCGGCGAGCCGTGGGTGCTACGGATCCCGCGTCGCCCCGACGTCGCGGCCAAGGTGGCCGAGGAGCGGCGGATCCTCGACTTCGTGCGGCCGCGGCTCCCGGTCGCGGTGCCCGACTGGCGGATCGCGGGCCCGGATCTCGTCGCCTATCCGCTGCTGCCCGGCCGGCCCGGTCTCACCCTCGACCCCGCGGGGCAGCCGGTCTGGCACTACGACACCGCCTCCCCGGAGTACGCCCGGTCCCTGGCGGAGGTCGTCGCGTCCCTCCACCGCCTCGACCCCGCCGCCGCGGCGGCGGCCGGTGTCCCGGCCGAGACCCCCGACGAGGTGCGTCGGCGGTGGGCGGCCGACCTCGAGCGGGTGCTCGGCCAGTTCGACGTCGCCGCGGAGCTCGCGGCGCGGTGGCGGGCCTGGCTCGACGACGACGGGCTGTGGCCGCGCAGCACGGTCCTCACGCACGGCGAGATCTATCCCGCCCACCTGCTGCTCGACGACAGCGGCCGCGTCCTGTCCGTCCTGGACTGGACGACGGCCGGCGTCGGCGACCCGGTCCTGGATCTCGTGCACCAGTACCTGATCGCCCCACCCGGGTCCTTCGCGGTGACGGTCCGGGCCTACGAGGAGCTCACCGGCCGCCACGAGCCCCGCCTCGCCGACCGCTGCGAGGCCCTGCTGGCGGCCGGTCCCCTCGGCTACGCGCTCTTCGCCCTGGCCTCCGGGGCGCCGGAGCACCGGGCGGCCGCCGCCGCGCAGCTGCGCCCCTGAGGCCTCCCGCCCGGCAGGGGCGGATCGGGCGACCGCCGGGGCGGTCGGAGTCGCTAGCGTGGGAGCACACCTGTCCCCAGGACCGACCAGGAACGGAGCACCATGAGCGGCACGGCGCGGAACGACGAGCACCAGGACCGGACGACGTCCTCGGCGGAGGGGTTCTCCGAGGAGGAGCGCGCCGCCATGAGATCCCGGGCCGCGGAGCTGAGGGCCGCGGCACGCGGGGGCCGTGGCGCGAAGAAGGCGGCCGCGGACGAGGCGGCGGTGCTCGCGGCGATCGCCGCGATGGCGCCGCCGGACCGGGAGCTGGCGGAGCGCGTGCACGCCGTCGTCACCGCGGCCGCCCCCGAGCTGGCCCCGAAGCTCTGGTACGGCCAGCCGGCGTGGGCCCGGGGTGGGAAGGTGGTGTGCTTCTTCCGCAGCGGCCGGCAGGACGAGGAGCGCTATTCGACGTTCGGCTTCAGTGCCGAGGCGCACCTCGACGACGACGCCGGTCTGTGGGCGACCTCCTTCGCCCTGACCCGGCTGGACGAGGCCGGTGCGGCGACCCTCGGCGAACTGGTCCGGAGGGCCGTGGGCTGAGGCGTCCCCCGGGCCGCGGCCGCGCGGGCGGACGGGGACCGCTTCCTGCTCACGGGGTCCGAACCACCGTGGACACCGTGCGCTAGTACGTATTAGTCTTCGGGGACCTGCACTACCCGGGTCTCCCCGGGTCGGTGCGTCCCGCGTCGGAAAGAGGATCCCATGCCTGCTCCCCGTCAGTTGAACGTCGGTTTGATCGGCGCCGGCCGCATCGGCTCCAGCCACGCGGAGCTGATCGCCCGCGCCATTCCCAACGCTCGTCTGGCGGCCGTGGC